>CAMNQO010000031.1 GCA_946549475.1 uncultured Bacteroidales bacterium | reverse complement strand
CGGCCGTCGTCGGCATCCGTCATCCAGATGTGCAGGGCTTTCTTGTCGTCATCGTCCAGTTCCTGACAGAGAATCTGCTGTTCGACGATAAAGACTTGGCAACGGACCTTCAGCAACTCGTAGAGTTCGTCCGTCGTCAGTTCGTGAAAGAATTTCTGATGAAGGATACAGGCCATCGCTTACAGTTCCAACAGTTCCAGACGGAGCAGATTGAGGGCGGTGGCGGCGAAGCGCTGGATGTTCTGGGCGCGGGCATTCTTGTAGGTGAATGAGGCCGCGTGCGTCCCTCGGGGGCTGCTGATGCCGATCCAGACCAGGCCGACGGGCTTGTCCGGCGTACCGCCGCCGGGACCGGCAATGCCCGAAGTCGCGACGCTGACATCGCTGCCGGTCAGTTTCCGTACGCCCTCGGCCATCTTGGCGACACACTCCGACGAGACCGCACCATAACGTGCAATGATGTCTTGCGGGACGCCCAGCACCTTTTCCTTGATCGCGTTGGCATAGGAGGTGACGCTTCCGAGATAATAGTCGGAGCAACCGGGAACGGAGGTCATCAGTTGTGAGATGGTGCCCCCGGTGCAGGACTCCGCCGCGCTCATCGTCAGCCCTTTCTGCCGTAGCAGTTGTCCGATGACCGTAGGCAGGTCGGTATCTTCTTCCGCATATATCATCGTGCCCAGCAGCCGGCGCAGTTCCGGCAGTTGGGCATCAAGCATAGAAGCATCCCCGCAATCGTAGGCGGACAGCCGCAGGCGGACGCCGGTCAAGGTGTTCGGGAGGTAAGCCAGATGCAGGTTTTCCGGAAGCGCGTCTTCCCAGGCGGCGATTCTTTCGGCCAGGGCGGATTCGGCCAGCCCATATACCATTATATTCTTATGGCAGATCTTGCCGACAGGGTAGTGTGCGCGGATATCGGCCTGAATGTCTTCCAGCGCCGCCAGGGCTTCATACGGGACCCCGGGCAGGGAGTACAGGGTGGCGCGACGCTCCGGCTCGTCCTTGAGCCGGCAGTTTCCTTCACCAAAGCGGAACACCATAATCGGAGCTGTACCACGGCGGTTGACAATCACGTCGCAGTTGTCCGGCACGAGGGCCTGCGCCTTGTTGCTGTCCAGCACTTCCAGCCCCCGGGTATGCAGAATCTCATACACCATCGCCAGTTGCCCGGCGTTTTCCCGCCAGCCCGTACTGCCGCTCAGACGGCGCAGCACTTCTTTGGTGATGTCGTCCTTGGTCGGGCCCAAACCGCCGGTCGTCAGTACGATGTCATGGGCTTTCAGCGCAAGGGCCAGCGTGTCGTAAATGGTATCGGCATCGTCTCCGATGGAAATCATCCGATCAACCCGTATGCCCAACGCGCCCAAGGCGCGGGATATGGAGGCGGAATTGGTGTCAATCACCTGTCCGATCAAAATTTCGTCACCAATCGTGACGACAGCCGCATTCATCATATTCTTGAGTCTTTGCGCAGCGTATGCAAAAGTTGGTTGGCCTCTCTGAAAATTCCCGGACCGCGACGCAGGAACGCCTGGTCAAATTCGACAAGGGAGGCGCCGTCGCAGAGCATGCGATAGGCCATTTCCGGCGTTCCGATGCCGGGGCCGGATGCAACGATAATCAGGTTGCCGGAGGTCTTTTTATAAATGTAATCCACCAGGGGACAATCTCTCACAATCACGCCATCCAGGCCGATGCGCATCGCATAGGCGAGAATCGCATCGACCGCCGAGCGGCTTACGCCCTGGCTGATGTTGATGAGAATGGGACGTTTGACATCGAAATAGCGCCGGGTCTCCAGCAGTTTGTCAATCACTTCCGAGAGGTCTTCGACATCCTGGGTGACCCCGCCGGAACGGCTGTCGATGACAAACATATCCACAAAATCGTAGAGCAGGGCCATGGATCGCGAAAAATCCCTGTACGCATCCTGTTCCAGGATCTGTTCATTCTTGGTGATTTGGGCAATCAGACGCACCTGCGGCTTTTTCAAACGCAGACGGGCGACCGCTTCTTCTACGCCTTGACCGTCTTTTTCCTGCAGCGTGATGGGTCCGATTTCGACAAATCCGGCCCCCAGGTCTGAAAGCGTATCATACAAACTGCCGTTTTCATCATAGCCGCAAGCCAGTCCGAAGGGGGAGTCGAAATGGATGCCGAAGATGGTTTGTGCTGTGTTGGCATACATGCGGCGGTAATGCAGACGCAGCAGCATACGAAGGAATCTGGAACGGGAAATCCATTCCAAACGCTGCTTCAGTTGTTCCAAAGTATGCGAGCCGAACAAACACATATCATTTGAGCCCGCAAAATTACAAAAAAATTATAAGTCTTGAAATGTACCGTCATCGTAATATATCGTCACACGCACTGCTTTTCGCTGATTTACAGGCGTTTGCGACATGGCGGGGGGAGTGTCCGGATGCTGCGAGGCTGCGATATTTTCCTCCTCGGCGTACAAAGGCTCGTCCGACGGCCCTTCTGCGGCACTTGACGGCGCGGAAAGAGGGGATGTATCGCGGTACATTTTTCCTTTGCCCAGCAAGAGCCATTCGATGTTCACTGCAGGGTAGTGCGAGGCTACCCGGAGGAGAAATTCGTAACTGGGGTTGTTCCTGCCGCTGATTATGTGGGTGACATTGGATCCAGATACGCCGATTTTCTGGGCGAACTCGCTCTGGCTGATATTTTCCGCCGCCAATAGTTGCAAAAGACGCTCTTGCATGGCCTTTAATGTTGTAAAACTAAGTTGTACAAAATTAAACAAAATAATCAACAAATCCAAAGGGAATTTTCTTAACAAATGTAAAACATTTTTGCGCAAGAGGGGAGCGACACTTGAACAATTACATCATTCAATTAAATTATATCATTTTCATTCAAAACTTTATTTCAAAAATATCAGTTATTGACACCCTGTTTATTTCCATTTGGTCCAAAAAGGGGATTTTCTTTAAATGTTTACTTGAGTAAAAGCACATAATATGTTTAATTTCAATTAAATAAAATTGAAATTTTGAACGATAAAAATTTCTTATCGCTATGAAATTTACAATTGTAAAATATTGGTGAATTGTTGATAATTTCCGGCAGAAAATTTACAAAATGAAATATTTTAATTTTCATCTGTTAATTAACAAATGTAAATGCGATGTTGTTTTGTAGAACAGACGAAAATTTGTAACTTCGCACTATGGAAACATTTTTGATCGTAGTCTTGATGTTGTCCGGTCTCGCACTGGTCACCATCGGCGCCGACGGAGTTGTCAACGGTGCATCGGATATCGCCAAGCGTTTTGGCGTCAGTGAATTTGTGATTGGAATGACGATTGTGGCGCTGGGAACCTCCGCTCCGGAGATGGTCGTGAGTTTTATTTCGGCCTTCCAGGGCAATTCCGACATTTCCGTGGGCAATGTTATCGGCTCCAATATCTTCAATACCGCCATCATCCTGGGATTGTCGGCCCTGCTCGCCCCCCTTGCCGTCACCCGGCGCAACCGCGTCTATGACATTCCGGTCAATGTGCTGGTTACCCTGATTCTGATTGTTTTCGGCTTATCCGAAGGGAAAAATCTGACCCTGCTGGACGGCTTGATTTTCCTGACAATTTTCGTTGTTTATTTTATATGGACTTTCCGCCGTGACAGAGCGGAACGGAAGGCGGAAGCCGCAAGCGGGCCGGAAATCCCTTCCCGCTCCCTTTTCTTGTCCGTCGTCATGGTTTTGGGCGGGCTGGCCGCCCTGATTTTCGGCGGAGACCTCTTTGTCGATAATTCCTGCAAGATTGCCAAACTGCTCGGTGTGAGCGACAAAGTGATTGCAATCACGCTGATAGCCGCCGGTACCTCCCTGCCGGAACTGGCGACCAGCGTCCTCGCCGCCATCAAAGGAAAAGGACAGTTGGCCCTGGGGAACATCATAGGCTCCAATACGTTCAATATTCTCCTGATTCTGGGAGGCTCGGCGTTGATCAGGCCGCTTTCCACCGCGAACATCAATTATCTGGACTATGGGATGCTGATGCTTACGGCCCTGCTTCTCTGGGTCTATACGGTCTTTTTTGACAAGGAGAAAATCAATAAAACGGAAGGAGCATTGCTGCTCCTTCCGGGAATCGCCTATTTGGTGGCCACGGTTTACCTCCAGGCCTAACCGAAGAGTTTTTCTTTGCTGAGAATGGGGTTGGCGTAGATGCCGAGGAAGATTTCACGCAAGTCGGAGCGGTCGAGTTCCGGCTCCACCAGCGCCATTTGTTTCTCGACATACGCCTCGAAATTCGCTTTATCCGACTCGCTGTAGAATTTGGAAAAGCGGCTGCTGTTTTGCAGCATGTCATAAGCGATGTAGTTGGTTTTCCACAACTTATAGCCAAGGATAATGCGGTTGTCAATCAAGTGGCGCATCCAGCGGTAGCGGTCGTTGGCGACATTGCAGAGGGCGGCGGCGCTGATTTCCGAGGAGGAGATGGGCGTGCCGATGGAAATGTGGATGTTGCCCTTGTAGTTCTTGATACCCATGAGGATGCTGTTGGTATCTTCTCCGGCAGACTTGATGTATTTCTGGGTCTTGGAAATCAGCATTTCGCGGGCTTTGAGGATGTCGCAGGGCTCGTATTCGTAGGAAATGCTCATCGGGACGATATTGAGGTCTTCAAAGTCTTCCACGAATCCTTTTTGTCCGCTCATGTCCAGCATCTTGATGAGCCCCTGCTCGGTCTCGTCGATACCGTTCTTGCTGCGTCCCTGACGCTGGGCGATCCAGACGCTGCTGCGGCCGGTGGTGATGCTTTCGCGGATGTACTTGGAGAGCAACTGGGAAGTGATGTATTGCTCGCGGACGGGAATGCCGCGCAGGACCTTGATCATCCGGTTGGAGCGGATCAGCGTCTCGATTAACTCGTTCTGGAGCAGATTGCTGCCGACGGCGATTTCCGAGAAGGGGATGCCGTTTTTGAAGAGGATGAGTTGGATGAAAGCGGGGTCGAGGACGATGTCGCGGTGATTGCTCATGGCCAGGAATTTACCGCCGTCTTTGATGTGCTCCACGCCGGAATAGGAAAATTTGCCGGCGGATTTGCGGATGATGCGTTCGAGGATGTCGATGATGATAAAGGATTGGAAATCATCGACATTCTTGATGTTTTTGATTTTTTCTCCCAGATACGAAGAATCCTTTTCGGGATAGTAGTAGTGGGAGACCTGCGCCAACAACGGATGGCCGGCGTATTTGTTCAGTTTCGCGACCGCTTCTTCGTCGTTGTAGGGTCTGATTTCTTCAAATTCTGATAAATCGGATGCCATATCGGTTAGGTTTTAGTAAATGATCGAACTGTCTCCGTAACTCAGGAAACGGTAGCCGTTGTCCAGGGCGTGGGAGTAGATTTCCTGCCAGTTGCCGCCGGTGAAGGCGGAAACGAGCAACAATAAAGTACTTTGGGGCTGGTGGAAGTTGGTCACCAGTCTGTCCGTGAGACGGAAACGGAAGCCCGGGACAATGAGGATGCGCGTCCCCAGGCTCAAGGCTTCCAAACCGTTGGTTTCCAGCCAGGCGACCAGGGCGCCGAGGCTTTCTTCGGTGGTATAGGGATATTCCCGCGTGTAGGGCTCCCATTGCGCAATTTCACGGGGCGCTCCCTCTTCGAGGCAGTGGACACCGGCGTAGTACAAGGATTCCAGGGTCCTGACGGAAGTGGTGCCGACGGCGACGCAAGGGCGCGAAGCCTTGTCGCGCAATTTCTGCAGGAGCGCTTTGGTGACGACAAAAGGCTCCCGATGCATCGTGTGCCGGGATACTTCGTCGTCTTTGACGGGCAGGAAAGTGCCGGCACCGACATGCAGACAGACCTGCTCCATTTCGACGCCTTTGCTTTGGAGCGCATCCAGCACGCGCCGGGTGAAATGCAGGCCGGCCGTAGGGGCTGCGACGGAGCCGCGGACACGTGCGTACAGCGTCTGGTAGCGTTCCCAGTCCAGACTTTCGCTTTCGCGGTTCAGATAGGGCGGAATCGGGATCGTTCCGCACAATTCCAGTACCTGGGAAAACGGACATCCATTCTCCCAGCGGAACTCCACGATGCCCGTCTGTCCCTCCCGGGATATCAGCGAGGCCGTCAGACGGAGTGCTTCCAAGGCTTCTGCACCGTCGTCCGGGCGCTTGTCATCGGCTGAGCGGGGGATATACAGGCGTAAAATATCGCCTTTCCAGCGTTTGGCATTGCCGAGGATGCATTTCCAGCGGCAGGAGGCCGTGGCGGCGAAGTTGGTGGCGTATTCGGCGGGCGTATCGGGCTCGAGGCAGAAAACCTCGATATGCGCCCCGCTTCCGCGCACGAAATGCAGGCGTGCCGGGACGACTTTGGTGTCATTGAAGACCATCAGGGCGTCTGCGGGAATCATTTCGGGAATCTCCCGGAAAGTACGGTCCTGCAGTTCGAACCGTCCCGGCCCGAGGCGTCGGCAGCAAAGCAGTTTGCTGGCGTCGCGTTCGTCAAGGGGATATTTGGCGATGCGCCCGTCGGGAAGCGCGTAGTCAAAATCGGAAATATGGATGTCGGGCATCATACTCTTTCGAGGGCTACGACATTTTCTACATGATGGGTATGGGGAAACATATCCACCGGCTGCACGGCCGTAATCTTGTAAGCGGGGCCTGAAGCCGCGCCCTGTGACGCATCTTCCGGATGGCAGAAAAGGGCCAGGTCACGCGCCTGGGAGGCCGGATTGCAACTCACATAGACGATACGCACGGGAGCGGCCTTGAGAATGACCTTGGCTACATCCGGATGGATGCCGGCCCGGGGCGGGTCCAGAATCATCACATCCGGCCGCCCGTGCCGGGCGATAAAGTCGGCCGTGAGCACATCCTTCATATCGCCGGCGAAAAATTCACAGTTTCCGATGCCGTTGGCCCGGGCGTTGAGCCTGGCGTCTTCGATGGCTTCGGGGACATATTCGATGCCGATGACCTTGGCGGCCTTTCCACTGACGAATTGGGCGATGGTACCGGTCCCGGTATAGAGGTCATAAACCGTCTCCGAGCCGCTCAGAGCGGCCAGTTCGCGGGCTACGCCGTAGAGTTTGCAGGCCTGGGCTGTGTTGGTCTGATAGAAGGATTTTGGACCGATGCGAAACCGCAGGTGCTCCATTTCTTCGTAGATGGCCTCTTCGCCGGCGTAGAGCCGGCAAGGAATGTCCGCTATGGAGTCATTGGCCTTGCCGTTGATGACATAATAGAGCGATTTGATGGCCGGAAAACGGGCAAGAAGTGCGTCCAGAAGGGGATTGAGCCAGGCTTTTTCCTCCGCTCTGACTACCAGGATCAGCATGATGTCCCCTTGGCGGTTGTTCCGGACAATCAGGTTGCGCAGCCAGCCTTCCTGCGAGCGTATGTTATAGAAGGACAGCCCTTTGTCGAGCGCATACTGCCGGATAAAATTGCGGATTTCATTGGAAGGTTCGGGCTGCAACCAACAGTGATTGATATCCAGGACTTTATCGAAAAAACGGCCCACATGGAAGCCCAGACCCGGACAGGAAGGGATTTCGACCCCATCTTCCGGCTTTTCCGCTTCGGTGAGCCATCGCTTGTCCGAGAAAGTAAACTCCAGTTTGTTACGATAATAAGTCGTATTATCGGAGGGCAGGATAGGAGAGATGGAGGGAATCTGAAGATGGCCCAGCCGCACGAGTTGGTCTTCCACTTGCTGCTGTTTGGCCGCCAGTTGCTGCTCATAGGGAAGAATCTGCCATTTGCAGCCGCCGCAGAGCCCGAAATGTTCGCAAAACGGCTCCAGTCTTTGAGCGGAAGGCTTCACGATGCGAAGGATGAGACCTTCCATGTAATTTTTCTTTTTCTTTGTGACGCGGATGTCAACCACATCGCCGGGCACGCCGTAAGGTACGAATACGACCGCATTGTCCGTATGAGCCAACGCTTTGCCTTCCGCTGCGATGGATTCGATACAGACATTCTCCAGCACGATATTCTGTCGCTTTCTTCCCATTTTTATTGCGAATTTAGCAAATATTTTCCATATAGGGGATTGATTCTTTTCTTTCGCGGAGATTAGTTAACATAATATAAATTGTGTATCACAAATCAAAAGCGATGCCCAAGTCGATGCTGCTGACAAACAGACGGCTCTTATAGGCTCTTTCGGCCGGTACCGGAAGGCCGTCTTCATACAAGGTCGGTACGCCGAAAGCGTTTCCGCTGCGAATAAAAAATTCGATGCTGCTGTCGGCGGAAACCGCCAGGCTGTAGCCGAACGACAGATTGGCCAGCGCATACGGACGGCCCAAATCCCGGGCCTTCAAACCGATTCCGGCATCCACGGCCGCAAAAAAACGGTCTCCTTGTGCATTGATCGGCTTGAAATTCCATTGATTGCGTAGCAAAAACGCATGGATGCGTACATCCGGCCGCAAGCCCGCATATCCCAGCAGCAGCCTTATCTGGTAATATTCGGTAAAATGCCACGCGGCGGAAAGCAGAAGCGAAGCGTTGCTGTGGAAGGTCGCCTGATCCTCCATGCTGTAGTATCGGGAGCCGTCGTTGGACAGATACATCGACGACAAATAATTGTAAACCGTTGGTTTATAGGACGCTTCAAGCCCCAGTGTCCAGTGGCGCCTGCGAGCCTGTCCGGCGGGCGTGAAACCATGCCGGCCTGCGCTTTCAATTGTTTGATTCCCAAACGAATAACCCAGTGAAACTTCGGGAAGGACGCTTCTCCAAAGCCCGGCTTCATAGATGTTCAGCCTTTGCTGCCCGTTTTCCCAATTGAGATTGTACCCCAGCACGGGATGGAGGGCTATTCCCAGTACGATATGCCGGTCAAACAAGTATTTCATGCCGACATGGCCGCCGAGCCCCAGGGTGATGCCATAACGCCCGTCCGTATCCGTCACATAGCCCGCCACGGCACCCGGACCGGCGTAAAACAGCATGCGATGCCTGTTCAACAGGGTGAAATGGTAGTCGTAACGGAGCATCGCCCCGGGATAGGGAACGCGTCCCGTGTTCAAGCCCTGCATGTCCATGAAAATGCTGACGGACTGAAAGTTGTGATTTTCTTCTAATGCAAAATCATAGGTGAATCCCAGGTGCTGGACTCCGCCTGTCAGGCTGATGCCCATCGGCATATACGGAGCGGGCCCGGCACCGTAAGCCCCCGGTCCGCCCAGGCAGACACACAGGCAAAAGCCAATCATCCCTTTTATGACGAGGCCTGGTTTCATGACACGCATTTGTCCACAAAAATAATCATTTTATCTTAAAGCAAAAAAATTTGCTTTTCTCTCGGCTTGCTCGTAAATTTGTATTGTACTTTATGGACGCTAATCTGCATACCCTCGCTCCCCTTCCCGAACGGATGCGGCCGACGACCCTTGACGCTTATGTCGGTCAGAAACATCTGATCGGGCCGGGCTGCGTGCTGCGGACGATGATCGATACAGGCAATCTGACTTCTTTCATCCTTTGGGGGCCCCCGGGCGTGGGCAAGACGACTTTGTCCAAAATCATCGCCAAGAGCCTGGGCCGCGAATTTTATACCCTTTCGGCCGTTTCGTCCGGAGTCAAAGAGGTACGCGAAGTCATCGATGCGGCGCGTAAGGCCAGAAACGGGCTCTTCTCCCCTGCCGCGACGCCCATTCTTTTCATCGATGAGATTCACCGCTTCAGCAAGTCTCAGCAGGATGCCTTGCTGGGCGCGGTGGAAGACGGCACCATCGTACTCATCGGTGCGACGACGGAGAATCCCTCCTTCGAGGTCATCTCTCCCCTGCTGTCGCGTTGTCAGGTCTATGTCTTGAAGTCTTTGGAGCCCGCAGACCTCGGACTGCTCCTTCAAAGGACGCTCAAAGAAGATTTTGTCCTCTCCCGAAAGGATATCGAGGTACAGGAAACCGAAGCGCTCTTCCGCTATAGCGGCGGCGATGCCCGGAAGTTGCTCAACATCCTTGAAATCGTAGTCAATTCTGCCCCGGAAGGTAAGATTACGATAGATAACAAAATTGTTACATCTTCTCTACAGGAGAATATTGCGATGTATGACAAGAAAGGCGAGATGCACTACGATGTGATTTCCGCCTTTATCAAAAGCGTACGCGGAAGTGACCCGAATGCGGCCATTTATTACCTGGCCCGCATGCTTTCGGCCGGAGAAGACCCCCTCTTCATCGCCCGGAGACTCTGCATCCTGGCGGCGGAAGATGTCGGGCTGGCCAACCCCAATGCTTTGCTGCTGGCCAATGCATGCTTTGAGATTGTGAGCAAAATCGGCATGCCCGAGGCCCGGATTCCCCTGGCGGAAGCGACCGTCTATCTGGCCTCCTCCCCCAAGAGCAACAGCGCGTACATGGCCATTGATACGGCCCTTGCCACTGTCTCCAAAGATGCCTCCCCTTCCGTCCCTCTGCACCTTCGCAATGCCCCCACGCAGTTGATGGAGGATTTGGGCTATTCCGACGGCTACAAATATGCCCACGACTATCCCGGACACTTCACGGATCTTGAGTTTATGCCCGAAGAACTTACGGGTACGGTATTCTACGCTCCGGCGGAGAACAAACACGAAGAGACACTCAAAAAATACTTGGAAGCCTGCTGGCCCAAGTATTACAAGAAATAAGCAATTCTGATTCCGAAGACGCGCTAATCCTTGAGCGCCTTGATGACATCTTCGCTGATGGCGTAGGCGTGCTCCTCGCCGGGGAAGGTCCGCTGCTCGCACTCCGTTTTATACTGCTTGAAGGCATTGAGCATAACGCCGTGCAGGTCGGCATATTGTTTTACGAACTTGGCGGTCCGGGCGTCTGAATATCCCAGCATATCCTGATAGACCAGCACCTGACCGTCGCAATACCGGCCGGCACCGATGCCGATGGTCAGCACGGCGGAACGGGCGGTGATGAGCTGTGCCAGCGCTTCAGGTATGCACTCCAGCGTGATGGCAAAGGCTCCGGCCTCTTCTATGGCCTTGGCGTCGTCCAGCAATTTCCTCGCCTCGTCCAGGGACTTCCCTTGCACTTTGTAGCCTCCCAGCGTATTGACGGACTGGGGCGTCAGGCCGATATGTCCCACGACGGGTATGCCGGCCCGGACGATGGCGTGTATGCGGTCGGCATATTCCGCTCCCCCTTCCAGCTTTACCGCCTGGCAGCCGGTCTCCTTGACAATGCGGCCGGCATTCCGGACAGCGTCTTCCACGCAGACCTGGTACGAAAGGAAGGGCATGTCGATGACCACGAATGCCTCTTTCGCTCCCCGGCAGACGGCTTTCCCGTGATGGATCATATCTTCTACCGTTACGGCCAGCGTGTTTTCATAGCCCAGCATGACATTTCCCAGCGAATCGCCTACCAGTATCATATCCACGCCGGCTTCATCGATCGTGCGGGCTGTATGGTAGTCGTAGGCCGTCAGCATGCTGACCGGTGACAGACCTTTCCGTTTCAGGAAATCGTAAATGGTTTGTTTCATTTTTCCAATATTTATTTTATGTCCCGGCCCTGCGTCGCAACGAAAATACCTTTGAACAGCAGGTTGTCATCGATGGTGATCTGATTGTGGCAGAAGGGAATGATCTGCCTGGCCAGGCCTCCCGTCGCAATGATTCTGACCTCGCCCTCCAAACTGGGCCTGATGCGGTCTATGATTCCGTCCACCATGGCGGCATTGCCGTACAGTATGCCGCTCTGCATACATTCCTGGGTGTTGCGGCCGATGATATTCGCCGGTTTCTCGATATTGATCATCGGCAGTTGCGAGGCCTTGCGGCTCAAAGCCTTCAGGGAGGTCTTCACGCCCGGGATAATCATCCCGCCGATGAAACACTTGTCCTTGTCCACCACCCCGATGGTCGTGGCTGTCCCCATATCGACAATGATGGCCGGGACGCCGTGGAAGGCCGCAGCACCGACGGCATCTGCCAGACGGTCCTTGCCCAATCCGGCCGGCGCTTCGATGTCAATGCTGATGACCCGCAGTGCGTCGCTCAGGCTGAAAATATGCGGAGTGACACCTGTTACTTCTTTGATGGACTGCGCAATATAATCGTTTATCTCGGGTACTACTGAAGATATGGTTATGGTTTCTATCTCCGCAGTCTCTATGCCGTATTTTTTGATGCCGGACTTCAGTTCGTAGCGGAAAAAACCGACCGTCTCATCTTTCATCGTCTTGAAACGCCAGGTTTCCGTGATTGTCCCGTCTTTTCCGGCTATGGCAAAGACGATGGTGGAATTACCTATATCGACGAGAATATGCATGTCTCGCTATGACCGGGATAAAAAGTTCAAGGCATAAGTCAGGATCCGGTCCGCCGTCTCCTCCTTTGAGCACAAGGGCAGTTCGACGGTCTCATGGGAAGCAATCAAGGTGACTTGATTGGTATCTACGGAGAATCCGGTCTCTCCGGCCCCGATGGCGTTGGCACAGATCAGATCGACATTCTTCTCCGACAACTTCGCGCGGGAATTTTCAATCAGGTTTTCGGTCTCCATCGAGAATCCGACAAGCACCTGGCCCTCCGCCTTGTGGGCGCCGAGATATTGCAAGATGTCCCGGGTGCGGGAAAGGGCGATCGACAGGTCTCCGTCCTGCTTTTTCACTTTCCGGTCCGAGTACTCCGACGGCGTATAGTCCGCCACGGCGCTGCACATGATGACCATATCCTGGCCTTCGCTGTGCTGCGTCACGGATTCAAACATGTCATCGGCGCTTTTTACCCCGATGACACGGATGCCGGAAAAAGGAGTGAGGTGGACAGGGCCGGAGACCAATGTGACTTCAGCCCCGCGAAGAACGGCCGACCGGGCCAGTGCATAGCCCATCTTTCCGGAAGAGTGATTGGTAATATATCGCACGGGATCGATGGCTTCCTGCGTCGGGCCCGCCGTTATCAGCACTTTGTTTCCGGCGAAGTCTTTTTCTTTGGCCACTTGCAGCAGGATGTGCTGCAGCAGC
>CAMNQO010000030.1 GCA_946549475.1 uncultured Bacteroidales bacterium | reverse complement strand
ATGGGGTCGAGATAGTGGGCCATCTTCCAGCGATAGCCGTCGTACACGCGGTTGTTTCTCAAAATATGGTAAGGGGCGAGATAGGTGCTGAAGGCCCGGGTTGATACATTCCCACCCTCGATGATATTGTTCCCGTTGGCTGCCTTGAAAGCGGCATTGTCTGCCAACCCTGCCCACAGGTTGACACCGTAGGGATGCCAAGGTGTCGTCATCATCTGGTCCATGGAGCGCCACCTGCGAATATCAGCGTTACGGAATCCCTCTGCCATCAACTCGCAGCGGCGCTCACGCCGGATGTTGAACAAGGTGCTGCTGACCTGTTGCCCGCCCGACCAGGCGCCCCAGTCCTGCAGGGCTTCGACATTCATATCGGTATTATCGATGGTTGTTTGCCAACTGCCGGTTTTTGCTCGGTTGCGCAAGGCGGTCCAGTATGTCTGGGCTTTGGGATTCAGATTCCCGTTCAGTTCATAACAGGCTTCCATATAGTTGAGGTAAGCCTCGGCTGCCCGGAAAACGATACATCCGACTTGGCTCCTGTTGCGGGAAGACATCGCACCGTCAAAATTCAAACCTTTCCGTAATCCGTATCCGGTGGTATATTTCATCGAAGCCGTAGAGTTGACGATATTGGGATAAGGTTCAACCTCCCAAGATTCCGGTCCTGCGGTCGAATGCAGGTTGATGTCGCCCGGTTTTTTGATGAAAATTTCAGCCCGGCTGTCCCTGTTTTTCGTGATTTGTGTTAAATCAGCATCTCCCGGGTATCCGCTGCCGACGGCATACACGGGATATCCGTTTTGCATCACGAAGGCATCGACCATGCTTTTGGTAATGCCATAGCCCTGATTGGCGGCCGCAGCAAATTCCACGACGGAGTTGGCTACCCCTTGGGCGACGCTGTAGGCTTTCCATAGCAGAACTTCTCTATATTCGCTCATGTCAACAGCGCCGAACATGTTGAAATAGGGATTGGATGCAGCGGAGGCTCCGTTTTGAAAAACCCCTGTATTCTCGGTCAGAGGACAGGCGTCCGCGACCATCTCCGCTTCTTGCAGGGCAATGGTCAGAAACCAGTTGATCTCACCGTCAATGTCAGAAGCGGGATATTGATAATCAGGATGGAATGGCTTGCCCGGCCATCCCGGTCCGTTCGGTACGAAGGCTGTACCTTTGAAGTACTTCAGCCAAGTCCCTTCATAGAGTGCGACGCGGGATTTAAGCAATCGGGCGCATTTCCTGTTGAGGCGGTTTGTCCCGCCGCCCGGGGCTGTTTCTCCCAGATAGGAAATCGCTTTGTCCAAATCGGAAAGAATAAACCGGGCCACCTCATTGCGGGGCTGACGGCGGCTTTGTTCTACCAAGACCTCCAGGTCTTCCGGCAGTACCCGGGTAATGATCGGGAAGTCGCCCAGGCTCATCAGTTTCTGGAAATAACTGTATGCCCGGAAGAAATAAACTTCTCCGATGTAGTGCCGGATGTTGGCCTGCGAACCGGAAATCTTGTTTTGGGCGAAATTGTCCAGCACATGATCGAAGAAATAATTACACCGATAGATTTCCGTGAACGAGTAACTTCCCCCCGTCTGGGCTACTTTCCAGTACCCCGGCGCAAAGCAGTCGCTCGGTATCGTATAAACCATATTGTCCGAACCGGCGTCCATCGCCCAGATGCCCCAGCTGTCAGCCTGGTGCACCGGAAGGATGTTATACAAGTCCATCGCGTAGGCTCCGACATTGTCTTCCGCCGTCAGGTAACGATCGGGAGGAAGCGCGGACTTGGGTTCCAGGTCCAACATGTCGTTGCATGCGCAGAGCATGCAGAGCAAAGCAGTTGTCAGGTATATTTTTTTCATCATGCTTCCTCCTGAATTAAAAGGTTAAACTTAAGCCGAACGACCAGGTCCTGGTGAGTGGATATACGTTGCCTTGTTCGTTCTGTCCTATCGTCTCAGGATCGAACAGCCGCGTCATCGAAGTGAAAGTGTACAGATTTTCTCCGGAAAAGAAAATTCTCAGGTTTTCAACATAGAACTTCTTTGAAATGTCCTTGGGCAAGGTATAGCCCAACTGTACATTTTTAATTCTCATATAGGAGGCGTTCTGCAGATACCGGGTCTGGCATTGGACATTTTTGTTTGAATTAAGATACACCCTCGGATAGTAACTGTCCATGTTCAAGCCCAGCGGATCGTTCTCGTTGTTACGGAAATAGTCAAGATGCTCTTTCAGGACCATCGTCCCCCATTTGCTGCCGCCATTGGAGCCGAAAAAGTACTTGCTGCCGCAGAAGTAATCCCGTTTCCCGACGCCTTGCAGGAAAATCCGCAGGTCGATGCCCATCCAGTCCATCGTCAGGTCGATGCCGTAATTGAAGCGCGGCGTGCTGTTGCCGATGACCCGCAAGTCACCGTGGTCATCGGTCGTGAATGAACCGGTGTCGATTTTCCCATCCCCGTTGAGATCGCGGTACATGACATCGCCGGCCTGCCAGTTGGCTCCCAGGCTGGTCTGACCGCCGTTGGGCAGGGTGAAAAGGTAATCAAGCATCTCATCGTCCGTCTTGGCGATGCCGACGGTCTCATACCCCCAGATTTCTCCCAGATTCATACCTGCATAGTACATGTTAAGGCTCTTGGACGGGTTGGAATAACGGGTAATTTTAGTCGTTGCGTCACTCAGGACGAATTTGATGCCATAGTGGAATTTCTGGGCGATGCTGTCTTTCCAAGAAATCTCCAGTTCAAAGCCCTTGGACTCCAAGTCTGTATTGTTGGTGTTCGGTACTCCGGTCCCGAATACGACCGGCAATTCATCAGCAGGGCCAATCATGTCTTCCGTCCTGCGGATGAAACCGTCGAGCGTTATATTCAGTCTGTTTTGCAGAGCACTGATGTCCAAGCCGACATTCCACGATTTGATTTTTTCCCAGGTCAATGTTCCGCTGATTTTTGTGGATGGCCACGCTATGTTGGCTTTCTGTCCGTTGAGAAGCCATGTCCCGGCGGAATTGGCGTAGCCAATCAGTTCATAGGTCGGGTAATAGGAACTGGTATTCTGGTTCCCCAACGAGCCGTACGATGCTCTCACTTTCAAAAGGCTGACTTGTTTGGAAACCGGGGCAAACCAATTTTCTTTGGCGATGTTCCATCCCAGGGAAACGGAGGGGAAAAAGCCCCAGCGGCTGTCCCGGCGGAAACGGGAAGATCCGTCTGCCCGCAGGTTGGCTTCAATCAGGTAGCGCTCTTTCCAGTTGTAGTTGATGCGGCCGAAGAAGCCGGCCGTTCTCCAGTCCGAGGCCCCGCCGGATACGACGGAAGGGACATTTTCTCCCTTGAGCATGCCGGAAGTGGTGTCCAGATAAGGCTGTGAAGGAAGAATGAGACCGAATTTATGGGCATAAGTGCTTTGGGTGCCGTAGAACTCCAGCTGTGCGCCGCCCATGATTTTGAAAGTATGTCCATTGATTTCTTTCTCGAAATCAGTGTAGGCATTGATATTCAGATACTGGTTGCGTCCGTCATCATTGGCGACTCCGCTTGCGTCGTCCCACGACGAACCTTTGCTGATTCCGTCCACACAAGTCTGCCACACTTCTTTATCTACGATTTTATTGAACCAGGAACGATAACGATAGTTGATGTCCCCGACGATTTTCCAACCTTTTATCGGCTCAAGCGTAATATTGAACTGATGTGCTGATGTGGTGTTTGAAATGCTGCGCTGCCCTCCTTGGGTAAAGCGTAGGACCAAATCATTGAAAAGGATGCCGTTCGGATCATATAGCGGGGAGACCGGCCACAGGTATTGTCCGAAATATTGCAGGATGTCATCCGACAAGGTTGTAGGCTCATGGTAATCTTCCCGGATGAAGCGGGTGCTGTAACTGATGTCCATGAATTTATAAGGCTTGGCTTGCACCTTTCCGAACACATTGATCCGCTGGAGCCCGTCCAGATTGTCCCAATTGAGCAAGCCGTTTTGTTTGAGGTAGTTGGCACTGACAAAATACTGAACTTTCTTGTTCCCGCCGTTAAGGCTCAGGTTATGCTCATGGGAAAAAGTCACATTGCGGAAAAAGACGGAGTAGTAATCAACATTGTCATTTCCTTCCGTGTAAGCGGTTCCCCATTGCCCGCCTTCCACAGGAATGGTGCTGTAGGAAATCTTGCCGTCGATATAATCTTTGATGCGCTGCAGTCGGGTGGCGCTGATATCATCTCCGTTGCCGTCGTTGTTGGATCCTTCGTTGAAATACAGGGCCCAGGAGTAAGAATCGGCCGAATGGGGGAGATTCAATGGTGAAGAAAAACGGAAACTGTTGTTGTAATTGACGCTGACCTTTCCGTCTTTACCGCTTTTCGTGGTCACGAGCATGACGCCGAAGGGAGCGCGGGAACCGTAGATGGAGGATGCGGCCGCATCTTTCAGGATGGAGATGTTCTCAATATCCTGCGGATTGATGGAGTAGATGTCTCCTTCCATGCCGTCTATCAGTACCAGCATACTTCCGCTGGAGCCTTGACCGATGGTGCCTTGCCCGCGGAGCGTCATCGCCGCATTGTGACCGTACAATTGACCACTGCTTTGGGTGATGGTCAAGCCCGGAATCTGTCCTTGCAGGGCTTCTACGGCATTGCTGACGGGATGTCCTTCCATCTTCTTGGAATCGATGGCCGCCACGGAGCCGGTCAGGTTGACTTTTTTCTGTGTGGCAAAGCCGACTACGACCGTTTCGTCCAACTGCTGCAAATCATCCGTCAGGACGACATTTGAGAAATTGTCTTTTCCGACTTCCAGCATCAAATCGTTGAAGCCGAGACATTGAAAAATAACGGTACTTCCTGATTCGGCTTCAATCCGGAAGTTCCCTTCCAAATCCGTTACGGCCGATTCGTTCTTGCCGATGATGGCGACGCCCGGCAAGGCTTCGCCCATGCTGTCCACCACTTTCCCGGAAAGACTCTGTCGGACAGGTGCTGCCTGCCCCCAGATACAGGAAAGAATCAGGAGCAGGGACGGGATGAATTTGGAGATGCTGTTCATGCTGATTATTGATTAAATCGGGTTCCAATAAACTTTTTGGTCGTACTGGCATGCCTGCCGGATGATTGGAACGGGATGGTGTAGAGTTTTCCTCCCTCCAGTTGAATGACCCCGTTATGGTAGCCCGGGGTGACACCTCCGCTGATGGTCAGGCAGGCGTCGTAAATGGAAAAGGCGATCAGGTGGTCGCCCCGGTCCAGGACGAAGCCGGGGGTCCCGCATTCGGATTCGAAACGCAGATAAGCCCCGGTCGTCGCAATCTGCTGGTCGATTTTCTGCGCGGGACTGTCTTGGACGATGTTGAATACGGCGAAGTCTTCCGTCGGCGTGAGCGCAATTGCTTCAGCCGCCTGCGTCATTCCTTTCAACAGGGTGCGCACATTGGCCGTGTGGGGCTTTTCCGAATACCCATATTCAAATACTCCTTCGGAGTCGAAAGGGGGAGTGGAATTCTCGTACAAAGTCTTGCAGGGAACCAAATCGTATAGATCGTAGCCGGCTCCGAGTGCGGATGCGGCCAGAATCAGGGACGAGGAATTTAGATAAGAACCCCTGTTTTCCGCGACAAACGGGTAATTCCCGGGGAGGGCGGCATAATCGGCTACTTCGTAAGTCAATTCGTCGATTTTGTCCTTATACGGATCATAACTGACGAAGTCGATGCCTTTGAGTGCGAAAACATCTTTGGGAGAGATACCTGGCGTCTGGGGGAAATCCTTGGTGCCGTTTCCATAAATCACATTGGTACGGGTCACCACTTTGTAGTTGCTGTTTTGGACGGCCTGGCCGGCATTGTCAAGGGCCTCAAGCGTCATCTGCCAGGCTTCTGCATTCGTCAACTTAGTACCGTTTTTCCATCCGATGTTTTTCTCATCTTTGCGCCAGCGTACCAACGCATCAGTCTCGTTATGGACCTGGACGGAGATGACCGGGTGCCTTTCTCCATGCTGCGAGTCCCACCAGCGGATATGCGAGAGCAGTTTGGTGAGGGCGATGCGTTCTTTTTCCATCAACCAGGGGTCGTTCAGTTTCAAGGAGTAAGTCTGCCCGTACAGGAAGTGGTCCCAGCCGTCTCCATCCCGCTGAAGACGGAGTTCAGGTTTTCTGAGAATATAGGCGGGAACCAGCCAGGAATAACTGTCTCCAATCATATTGGTACTGAACCAAAGCAGTTCCATTTTCAGATTGTATTTGTTAACCAGTTCCAGCGCTTTGTCGATTTCCGTAAAGGCAAACCGGTTTTCCGAGGCCGGTTGCAGGAATGCCCAAGGGTAGGTGACCTGCACGCAATTGACTCCCAGGCCGGCGGCTTTCTCAAAAGCAACTTCGATTTCGTCCCAGTTCAGATGGTCGGCGGACCGGAACAGGTCCAGACGGATCTGAACGCCGTAAACGGCGAACGGTTTCCCGTCCACTGCCAGAAAGACCTTCCCGTTTTGTTCGGAAAGTTCGCTGACCGTAATGGCGGGCAGCACAGGTTCCTCGTTTTCCGTGGCAGTCGATTTATCCCCTTTATTCCCGCATGAGAATAGGATGAGGCCGAAGCCGATGATAGTTAATACAGTCTTTTTCATAATTCAGTCTTTAACACACCTGACGGGAGCCGCATTTCCTTTGTTTCCCTCTACTTCATTCTCAGATGCCCCAAATCCTATGAGTCCGCCCGAATCAGCCCAAAACATACCTCCTTGGCTCTCGGTATAGGAGGTAGCCGTTCTGAATGTTACGCACCATCCGCGGTCTATCCGTCCGACTGTCTGGTAGGCAGGGACATTGGATATCCACCCGGCGACCGGGAAGAACAAGCCTCCCAGACTTTGGATGTTGTCCTGGGTGGCTGTTGCACCCAAGTCGGCAGAAATTCCGAGGACAATGCCATTACATGAGAAACCGGTCTGTGCCGCAGTCCTCCAGACGTGCCCATTGCCCGCCAGTGCGATGACTTCGTTTCCGTTCGGTATTCTCCATCCGCTCGGGCAGGGGTTATTGGTCCATGCATCCAGGAGATATGTGCTTTCAGAGGGGGAGTATGTGAAATCAAAACCACTGGCATTATCTTGATAGGCCAATGCTGTGTTCCTGTTGAATTGGTACAGACTGCCGATGCCGTCGGGTGCGGAGGCGCCCAGATTGCAGGTCTTCCATGCTATGCCGTTGATGATGACTTCATCATCAACCCATCTGTCCAGTGCCATGCTCCGTTTGTATCCGGCGTGAAAAGCCTTGCCGGAGTCGAAGGTGACGGTTTGAGAAAAACTCTCTCCTGAGGATTCGGTAAAAGTGAAAACAAGGCTTTGTCCATTTTCCAAAATGAAAGGTTTGGCGGCGATGTAAAACTTTCCTGTGGCACCCGTCGCAATCTGACCAGAACTGACATTGAGCGTAATGTTGGCGGATGTACAGTCGTCAACTCCTGTATAATAGACATGATTTCCGTCTGAGAAATCGAGATAAAAGCGTCCGGAAAGGGTTTGGGGAGAACGGACATTGACCGTGGTTATGGTCCGGGTGGATGCATGGTTGGTCAATTGGATTTCCAGCGTCGTGATGGTCTGCATCAGGGCGACATTGACGGCGGCGTTGCCAGCGATGTTTTTGGCGCATCCTACCAGCGGTGCGCCGGTCCCGCCCAATGCGCTGGTGGAACCGATACCGCTTTGGGATTCGTAACCGTTGTAGTCGCAGGCTACGATAGTCTCACAGGTCATGTCGTCCGGACCTGTCCGGCCCGCATCGTATGGATATATAATGTACCAGTCGTATTGTGTGTCGGCGTTCAGTGCTTGCCCCAGCGTTCCGGTAAAGACGCCGAGGCGATTGCCGGATGATGAGGTCGTAAAGCAGCCGTCATTTATATATAGGGTAGTTCCGGCAACGGCGTGGAATACATTGACTGCATCTCCTTCGGACCACCTTGTCTCCAATCCGGCCATGGTCGTTTTGCTTCCATCCTTCAGATCGGGTGTCGGATTGAAAGAAGTGCCAATCGAAAAGTAGTCCGCAGGGATAAGAACGTCGGACTTCATATCTTTTACCTTGTTGCAACCCAATGATAATAATATTGTCAGGGGTAGCAGAAGAAAATTACGCTTAATCATAATCGGTTACAGTCTGTGGGTATACTTTTGCGCAATCGTTTGTGCTATTATGTGCCAATACCAATTTGTATTTATTAAATTCTTTAGCTATCTTTGCACAAACGATTGTGCATTTGCATTTTCAAATGTAGTAAATTATTGCGGACACTTGCAAATTTTTTTTGATTTTTTTTAGCAGAGAGAAATGAAAGATACATTGAAAACCCTGTCCGACCGGCTCGGACTTTCGCCCAGTACGGTGTCCCGGGTGCTCAGCGGGAAGGCCGGGCAGTATCGCATCAGCGAAAAAACGGCGGCTCTGATTCAGGAAGAGGCTCGCATGAGCGGTTTCATCCCGAACAAACTTGCGCAGGGGCTTCGCACCAAGGTTACCTCTACCATCGGTTTGGTCGTTCCGGACTTGAACAACGCCTTTTTCGCTTCGCTTACCCATACGATTATCTCGATGCTCAAATCAAGCGGCTACCATACGATTATCGTAGAGAGCCGGGATGTAGTGGAAGAGGAAATGGCGCTGGTCAATACCTTCGTCGCCCGCAGTATCGACGGTATCATCGTCGTTCCGGCAGGGGATGATCCGCGCTATCTTGAGCGTATCGATGAGGAGATACCTGTCGTATTGGCTGACCGGTATTATGAAAATTCCACTTTGAGTTTCGTCAGTACGGACAACCGTCTGGGCGGTGAACTGGCAGCCCGCTGCCTGATGGATGCCGGGTATTCCCGCATCCTGTCCATTCAGGGGAGTCCCCAGAGTATGCCCAACCGCATGAGGCTGCAGGGATTTACGGAGGCATTGGCCAACAAAACCGGTGTCGTCCATACTGTCGTGGGAGATAGTTTTTCTGTTGAAAATGGCTATCAAAGCGTTATGGAGCAACTCGGGGGCGGCAAAAAGGTGGATGCCATTTTTGCCTACAGCGTCACCATCCTGCAAGGAGCCTTCCGTGCGCTGCGGGAACTGGGCTACCGCATCCCGGAAGACATCGGTATCATTTCCTATGACGACAACAGTTTCTTCGACTATCTGAATCCGCCGATTACGCGCATAGGACAGCCCTTGATGACGGTAGGGAGGATGGTGGTCGAAACGCTGCTGCAAAAAATCACCGGCAACAAAAAAGAAACGGTCCGGCTGCTAGCCGAACCGCATCTGATACGGGGAAAGAGTTGTTAGTGCGGATTATTTGCAGCAGGTGCTCTTTCAGCGGACGCTCTTCCGGATGATTTTCTTTACCAGCGTGGGTTCGTTGGTCGTGATCTGATCGACGCCGAGGGCGATCATCTCTTTGATGTCGGCAGGCGCGTTGACCGTCCAGCAGTTGACGCTCATGCCCAGGTCGTGGGCTTCCTGCACCCATTCGGGATGCGCTTGGAAGCGGCTGTAGTGGTAGTCGATGCCATTGATGCCGCGCTCATGGACTTCCTTCGGAGAGAGGTCGCCGTTGAGGTACTGTACCGTATTTTCAGGCATCAGTTTCGCCACCTGTTCGCAGACGGTCAGGCTGAAAGCGATGAAGGTGGTGCGCTTTTCCAGACCATACTTCTTGACGGCAGCGATGCAGGCCGGCACGACGCGGGCTTCATAGAGACTGTCCATGCCATCCTTGTAGGTCTTGATTTCGAAGACCATTTCCATGTCGGGATATTCCAGGCCCTTGGCGAGGTACTCGTCCACCGTGGACATCCGTTCGCCATTGTCCAGGGGGATGTCTTTGAAATCCGCATAGCGGGCGTCCTTGAGCAGAATCCCATTGAATTTGGCATCGTGGTTGACGACCAGGGTGTCGTCGGCCGTCAGCCAGACATCGAACTCGCTGCCCCAGACTTTCTCGGCAGCCGCGTTGGAGAGGGAGGAAATGGAGTTCTGGGCGGCGCCTTCGCATTTCCAATAGCCTCGGTGCGCGACGATGTCGGGCGAGCCGGAAGGGGTCTGGCAGCAAGCGCCCATTGCAAACAGGGAGGTAAGCAGGGGGATCCAAGTTTTCATCATGACAGCGTGTTAAAAAGGTAAATCATCGACTGTATCCGGAGCGGGAACATCCTGCCCGTCGTGGACTCCGAAGCCGGTGGAGGCACCGATGTCGCGGGGCATGTCTTCGGCCGAGAAGTTCTGCATCTCCGGGGAGTAGGGAGCGCGGGAACTCGTATAGGCACCCTCGTCGGGCGTTTCCATGACCCGGGCGATTTTCCATACGCGGATGTCGTTGTACCACTTTCCGTTGTACTCCCGGGCCTGGATTTTCAGGCTGACTTTGATCTTGTCGCCGGTCCGGTAACTTTCCAGTTCTTTGACGCGATCCGTGCCGAATACCTGCAGACAGGCTTTTTCGCTATATTGTCCGTCCTGGTATTCTACGACGAAATCCTGTTTGGCCCACGGTCCGCGGGCGCTTGTCCCGCTGACGACCGCGAGTTTGTCCAGGATTTTACATTCAAGTTCGAGTGCCATTCTTATTTTTTCTTTTTGGCCGGTTCGGGGGCGGGCTCGACATATTTGCCGACCTTGGTCACTTCAATGTCGAAAATAAGGGCGGAGTTGGGCTCGATGGTGCCACGGCTGCCACGCTCGCCATAGCCGAGTTCGGAAGGGATGTAGAGTTTGATCTTGCCGCCTTCGCCCACGAGGCCGAGGCCCTCTTTGAAGCCGGGAATCACATTGTCCACCATCATCTGGACAGGCTCTCCGGCGTTCTTGTTGGAGTCAAATTCAGTGCCGTCGATGAGCGATCCGGTGTAGTTGACCCAGACCGTGTCTTTCTCGGCCGCCTTGACATCGTTGCCCTCTTCCAAAATCTGATAGAGAAGTCCGCTTTCGGTCTTGGCAACGCCCGTTTCGTTGAATTTTTTGGCCAGGAATTCCTCTCCCTTGACTTTGTTGACGGCGCCGTTGTATTCACGCAGGGCGGTGATGTACTCGTCGAACAGACGGTTCATCTCGTCGGGGCTGATCTTGAACTGCTTGTTGAAGTCTTCATCGCGCATGTTGCCTTTGGAGTTGATGAAGTCCATCATGCCTTTCTTGATTTCGCCGTAGTTGAGGTCGGTGCCGAAGCCGTTGGCTTTGATGAAATAGCCAAAGTTGAAGCCCACCATGTAACTCACGGAGTCCACCGTGGCTTTGGAGGGAAGTTGGACATCGACTTTCGGGTCTTTTTTGCCGCCGCAAGAAGCGAGCAGCAGGAGCGCGGCCAGCGAGGCGGCAAGGATTTTCATTGTTTTCATACGTTTATAAAAATTAATTATTTGAATAACTCATTTTTCAAGACTGCAAATATACGATTATTTCACAAAAACGGAAAATCATTTTGCCAATCTCGAAAAATGTTGTAACTTCGGTAAAAATTACAGACAGTGGATGATTTGGACATATACGCGACGCTGAAAAACGTATTCGGTTTTGACGCTTTCAAGGGACAGCAGGAGAAGATTATCCGCCACCTGCTCTCGGGAGGCGATGCGTTTGTGCTGATGCCCACCGGCGGCGGCAAGTCGCTGTGTTATCAGTTGCCCGCCTTGCTGAAAGAGGGGACGGCCGTCGTCATCTCGCCGTTGATTGCCCTGATGAAAAACCAGGTGGACGCCATCCGGGGCTTTGTGAACGGACAGGAGGGTATCGCCTGCTTCCTCAATTCCTCCCTGGACAAGATGCAGGCCGCCGCCGTGCAGGAGAATCTGCTCTCCGGCAAGACCAAACTGCTCTATGTGGCCCCCGAGTCGCTGGCCAAGGAGGAGACGGCCCAGTTGCTGAGCCGCATCACCGTATCTTTCTATGCCGTGGATGAGGCCCATTGTATTTCCGAATGGGGGCATGATTTCCGTCCGGAGTACCGCAAGATCCGGGAGATGATCGACCGCATCGGACGCTCTCCCATCATCGCCCTGACCGCGACCGCGACGCCAAAGGTCCAGAGTGACATCCAGCGCAACCTGGGGATCACCGATGCCGCGGTGTTCAAGTCTTCTTTCAACCGTCCCAACCTCTATTACGAAGTCCGCGAGAAGGTGGAGCCCGAGCGTGAAATCATCCGATACATCAAGCAGAATCCCGGCAAATCCGGCATCGTCTATTGCCTGAGCCGCAGCAAGGTGGAGTCGCTGGCCGGACAACTGCTCATCAATGGCATCAAGGCCGCCCCCTATCATGCCGGACTGGATGCCAAGGTGCGGGCGGAGAACCAGGACAAATTCCTTTCCGAAGAAATCCATGTCATCGTCGCCACCATCGCTTTCGGCATGGGCATCGACAAACCGGACGTGCGTTTCGTCATTCATTACGACATCCCCAAGAGCCTGGAGGGGTATTATCAGGAGACGGGCCGCGCCGGACGGGACGGCCGGGAAGGAAGTTGCATTGCGTTTTATAGTTATAAGGATATCCTCAAACTGGAGAAATTCATGCAGGGCAAGCCGGTGGCCGAACAGGAAATCGGGCGTCACATCCTGGCGGAGACCGTCGCCTATGCGGAGTCCAACTGCTGTCGCCGGAAGTTGCTGCTCAATTATTTCGGTGAAGATTATCCCGAGGAGAACTGCGGCTGTTGTGACAACTGCCTGCATCCCAAGCCTCAGTTTGACGGCAAAGAGGAAATGTCGCTGGTGCTCGAACTGGTCGCTTCCCTCAAGGAGCATTTCAAGACCGAGCATCTGGCCAATATCCTGGAGGGGGTCAAAAACGCGATGGTGCTTTCTTATCATCACGAGACGCTGGAGTTGTTCGGGGCAGGGTCCGGACGGGGCGTCAAGTTCTGGTGCGAGATCATCCACCAGGCGCACCTCCGCCACTATTTATATAAAGATATCGAGTCGTACGGACTGATGTCCCTGACGGATGAGGGGCGCGATTTTCTCGAACATCCCCACCCGGTCGCCCTGACGGCCGAGCGGACATTTGCGCAGGATGCGGATGACGACGATGATCCGGTGGTGCCGCAGAACGGTGCCGGCG
>CAMNQO010000029.1 GCA_946549475.1 uncultured Bacteroidales bacterium | reverse complement strand
CACGCGCACAGGGTACGGTCAAAGGCACCGTATTCGACACCGACCGCAACAATCCGCTGCCGGGCGCTTCGGTCATCGTGGAAAACAAACAGGTTTACTCCCTGACCGACCCGGACGGCAAATTCAGCCTCTCCGCCGCACCGGGCGACGTCCTCCTCGTGCAGTTCCTGGGCTACAAGGATGCGCGGGTGACCGTCGGCTCCGCCACCACCTATGACATCATCCTGACGCCCGACAGCCAGATGCTCTCCGAGACCGTCGTCACGGCCCTCGGCATGACCCGTGAAAAACGCTCCCTCGGCTATGCCGTCGTGGACCTCTCGGGAGACGAACTCAACCAGTCCCAGTCCAACAACTGGCTCGGCGGACTGGAAGGCAAGGTGCCCGGCGTGCAGTTCAACAAGGCCTCCGGCCCGATGTCCTCCACCCGCGTCATCGTCCGCGGCGACCCGTCCCTCTCCGGCAACGGTTCCGCCCTCTTCGTGGTGGACGGCGTTCCCATCGAGTCGGGAATGATTTCCAACGCTTCCGGCTCGGGCTATACCAACGAAGACAGCCCCATCGACTTCGGCGACAACGGCGGCGACCTCAACCCCGAGGACATCGAATCCGTCACCGTCCTCAAGGGCGCGGCAGCGACGGCCCTCTACGGCTCCCGCGCGGGCAACGGCGCCGTCATCATCACCACCAAGTCCGGTTCCAAGACCAAGGGCATCGGCGTCACCTTCTCCACCCGTTTCACCTACGATGTTCCCGGTTACTGGCCGGATTTCCAGAAGACCTACGGGCCGGGTACGGACCTGGGCCTGGACGAATATGTCCTTTGGGAAAACAATCCGGAAGGCCTGAGCCGCCACTATAGCCGTATGTCCTACGGTGAAGCCTACAACCCGGCTACCCTGCGTTACCAGTGGAACAGCGTCAACTGGTCCACCGGCGAGATGACCCGCACCCCCTTCGTCTATGCGGATGACTGGTACAGCGGCCTGTTCCGGGACGGCATCACCTGGGAAAATTCCCTGTCCATCGACGGCGGTACCGAGAAAGGCACCCGCGTGCGCGTCTCGGCCAACACCGCCAGGAACGACTGGATCCTGCCCAACACCGGCTATCGCCGCAACTCCATCTCCCTCTCCGTGAAGACGCCCGTCGCGAAGTTCATGGACTTCAACCTGAAGGTCAACTACTACATGACCGACTCGGACAACCTCCCTTCCTCCGCGTACACCAACAACGGTGTCACCTACCAGCTCCTGTGGAACCGGACCAACGTCCCGATGTCCGCCTACGCCGACGAGTATTTCTCCGGACGCTGGACCCGGAACGCCTACAACAACCCCAAGACCTCCCTCATCGGGCAGGAGTACTATTACAACCCTTACCGCGTCCTGTATGAGATGACCAACACCCAGGACAAGGACCGCGTCTTCGGCAACGCGGGCTTCCACATCAACATCTGGAAGGAAAAAGTCACCCTGGACGTCAAGACGGGTCTGGACATCGTCAACGAATTCCGCACCCAGCGCAAGCCCTGGTACACCTACAACTATCCGCAGGGCTGGTACCGCGAGCAGAGCAACTTCGTCGCGCAGTTCAACACCGACTTCCTGCTCAAGTACACGGACTCCTTCTTCGCCGACCGCTTCTCCCTGACGGCGGTCGTCGGCGGCAACAATATGACCTACCAGCGCCGCAGCCACAAGTTCACCATCGACAAACTGGAAGTGGAAGGCGTGTACAACACCTCCAACTACCCGGCCGAGACCCTGCCGGAAGAGAGCAACTACCGCTCGAACAAGGTGGTCAACAGCCTCTACGGGATGCTGTCCCTGGGCTGGAAGGATATGGTCTATCTGGACGCCACCGTCCGCAACGACTGGACCTCTACCCTGTCCCCGGGCAACTGGTCCTACTTCTATCCTTCGGTCAGCGCCTCGGCCATCATCTCCAAGATTGCCGGACTCGACAAATACTCGGACTACATCAACCTCATCAAGATCCGGGCATCCTGGGCCAATGTGGGCAAGGACACCGACCCCTATGCCATTTCCTACAGTTACACCAACACGAGTTTCCCGGGCGGCTACCGTCCCGCCGCCACCCTGCCCGACTACTACCTGCGGCCGGAAAATGTGGCGACCTGGGAAGTGGGTCTGGAAGGCAAGTTCTTCCAAAACCGGCTCATCTTCGATGTCGCCGCCTACTCCTCGGATGTGACCAACCAGATTTACGACCGTCCGGTGGACTATATGACCGGCGCGAAGTACTATACCTCCAACATCGGCCTCATCCGCAGCCAGGGCGTCGAACTGGCCCTGACCTTCACCCCCGTCAAACTCAAGGACTTCACCTGGACGGTCAGCATCAACGCCGCCACCTCCCTCACCAAACTGCTGAAGATGTATGACGGCTGGGACAACAGCCAGCCGCACCAGTCCGATATGGGTACGACCATCGGCTCCCGCCTCTATATATATAATTATGTAGGGAAACGGATGGGCGAACTCTGGGGCAAGGGCCTGGCGCTGGCGCCGGAAGGCTCCTACATCCTGAACGAAGACGGCAGCCGCACGGATTGCAGCGGACAGGTCATCCTCGACGCCAACACGGGACTTCCCTCAATGTCCGACGAACTGCGCGACCTGGGCAATGTCAATCCGGACTGGACCGGCGGCCTGGCGATGACCTTCAAGTACAAAGGCTTCACCCTCAACACGACCTTCTCCGCCCAGATCGGCGGCAAGACCTACTCCGTCACTGCGGCCATCCTCGGCTATCAGGGCAAACTCAAGAACTCCCTCGCGGGCCGTCCCGACGGCCTGGTGGCGGAAGGCGTGAACCTGGTGGGGACGGATGCGGACGGCCACGGCATCTACAAGCCCAACACCACGCTCACCAGCAACATCTACACCTACTACAACAGTTACGCGGCCAACCGCTACAACTTCAAGGAATACATCTACGACAACTCCTTCTTCAAACTCAAGGAAGTGACGCTCAGTTATGATTTCCCGCAGGCCTGGATGAAGGCCACCCGGATTCTCCAGGGCGTTTCGCTGTCGGTGTATGCCACCAACCTTTTCTGCCTGACGAAGTACCCCTTCTTCGACCCGGAAGTCACGGGGATGAGCGACGCCAACTCCAAACGCGGTATCGAGTCGGGCTCCTTCCCCATGAGCCGTTCCTATGGTTTCAATGTCAAACTTAAATTTTAGGAGGCGATGAAGATGAAAAAAATCCTGTTTTCCATTCTGCTCGGCAGCCTCGCCCTCTCCTGCACTTCGAACTTCGAGAGTATCAATACGGACCCCAACAAAATTCTCTACGGGAAAGTCTCGGCCACCTCGCTCTACGAGCCGCTGGTCTATACCATCGCCATCAACAACCAGTACCAGGCCTGGTATTTCGCCAACGAACTGGTCCAGGTGACGGCCTTCACGGGCGGCAACACCAGCCAGATCCACCAGTATCAGGTGACTGACGGCAACTGGCAGAACCAGTGGGACAACTTCGCCCGTCTCGGCGGGGACGCCAACCACCTGGTCAACCAGGCCGTCGCCCAGGGAGACAAGTATATGGAAGCGCTCGGACTCATCTGGAAGGTCGTCGAGCTGTCCAACCTGTCCGCCCTCTTCGGGGACATCCCCTACTCCGAGGCCTATCTCCAGCGCAACAATACGGCCCCCGCCTTCGACAACCAGGAACGGCTGGCGGAAGAATTCATCACCGACCTCGACAGCGCCGCCGTCATCCTCAAACGCCGTCCGGAAGTGAGGAAGACCGGCATCGACCGGATGTACCAGAACAACTACACCCGCTGGATCAAACTGGCCAACTCCCTCAAACTCCGCATCCTCTGCCGGATGTCCGGCATCGACGACAAGTACTGGAACGCCATCCAGGCAATCGTGGACAACCCGACGGTCTTCCCCATCTTTGCCGACAACGGCGACAATGCCTTCGTCGCCTTCGAGGACGCCGACCCCTACCGTTCCTACTGGAAGCAGAACAACACCACCAAAAGTGATTTCTGCAACCACCGCATCTGCCAGACGCTCATCGATATGATGAGCGATACGGACGGGACCGTGGACCCGCGCCTGCCCATCTTCGCAGAGCAGAAGAACAATGTCTGGAAAGGCTCCCGGGGCGGTGTACCGGCCACCGACTACAAGCAGTATGACGACGGTGCGGCGGTGCCCAATTACGCCATCCTGACCAACTCCGGCGTGCCTGCCTTCATTATGGACTATTCCGAAGTCCTCTTCATCCTGGCCGAAGGCGTGGAGAAAGGCAAGCTCAGCGTCTCCGGACAGACGGCCAAGAGCCTCTACGAGTCCGCCGTCAAGGCCAGCATCGACAAATGGGCCGGGTACGGCCAGTACGCCTCCAAGCCCATCGTCGTCCGCAACGTGGATGTCACCAACCTGCTCCGCAGCCGCCTGGGCTCCTACGACAAGGCCGCCCGTCCGCAGGAGGAAGAGCCCCTCTACCGCACGGCGGAAGAACTCATCGCCTGCCAGAAATTCATTTCCCTGTATTTCTGCGGCTACGAAGTCTTCCACGAATGGCGGCGCACCGAATACCCCGACTTTGAGATTGCGGACGGCACCTCGGCCAACAATTACGAGGTTCCGACCCGTTACGGCTACCCCAACTACACCGTGGCTTCCAACAGCGCCCATGTCAACCAGGCCATCGCCCGGATGGGCGGGACGGCCAACAACATGCACGTCCTGCTCGACTGGTCCTACGCCAAGAAGAACGGCCACCGCAGTCCCTACAAACCTTAATGCCGGAGAAAGATGAAAAGATACGGATTTTTTCTATTAAGTTTGCTCTTCCTGGCGGGATGCAGCCGGGAGGAACAGGAGTTCCGGACCGAAGGCACTCCCTATTTCAACATCACCGTACAGGATGACGACGTGATTCCCGTCAAGGAACTCGACCCGATGTCTGCCCAGTACACGCTGGACCTGACCGCCTCCGGCTATTCCTCGACGGCCAACACCAAGAACAACATCCTCAGGGCCCTCCGCTTCCATGTGCGTTCCAACCTCCGCTGGAAAATCCTGCCCGTGGACGGTGCGGCCGCCGACTGGATCCATCCCTTCCCGGAGAGCGGAGAGAAAGAAGGCATCTTCTTCTTTAAGACGGCCCGCAACACCGATCCGGTAAGCGGCCGGGAGATGCTCTACAACATCCTCGTGGATGACGGCAGCGGAGTTTATGAGCCGCTGAGCGGCGTCCTGCGCGTCCGCCAGGCCGAGAGCCCTGAATTTCTGGAGACCCATGTCAGTCTCTTCCAGGCCACGGCCGCAGCCCAGACCCTGCGCCTGCGGGTCAATGCCAATGTCGATTGGGAATATGAAATCACGCCGGATGCGGCCTACGCGACCGACAACATCGACTGGATTACCGACGAAAGCGTTCATCCGGTCACGCAGCAGAAGGACACCCTCGTCCTCCGCCTCTCGCAGAATACGGAGACCCTGCGCGGAGCCAGGCTGTCCATCAAGTACAAACTCGACGGGACGGACATGGTGACCGCCATCCCCATTCTCCAGTATCCGGCGACGGAAGTGCAGCTGGAAGGCTTCCCGGTGCGCTGGAAAGTGCGCGTGAGCGACAACACCTTCGCCAACACCTTCCCCTCGGACGGCACCGTCCCGCCGGTCGAAGGCGACGGCCTGATTACCTTCCACAACGAGGCCGGCAACGGTACTTTCACGGTATCAGACGGTTCCCCGGTCGTTACCGGCGTCTGGCCCGGCGACTACTGCGAGTTCGCCGCCCACTCGCCCGTCTCCGCCGGCACCATCGCCAAACTGAGTTTCGGCACGCGCACTTCCTCGTCCGGCCCGAGATACTGGCGGATGGAATTCCGCGACGGCGAGACCTGGAAGATCGCCGGCACGCCCCATGTCGCGCCCGCCAATGTGAAGGACCCGGCCGGACAGCCGGTCATCTATACCCACGAGATGCAGCCCTACAGCGAGACCAATCCCGTATGGGTCAATGTGGACGGCATCGTGACCTATACGGAAAACACCGACCGGGTGGAGTTCCGCTTCATCTGCGCCTCCTCCTGGCGGGCCGACACGGACCCGGCCGGAAGCGGGAAAGCGCCTGACGCTCCCACCACCGGGACCTGGCGTCTGAGCGTGGACGGGGAGAAGGACGAAGCCGACAGCCATCCCTACCAGCCCGCCATCGAAATCATCGCCGCCAGCTCGGCTCCCCCGGCACAGGCCCGGCTCTCCGTGAACAAGACGCACCTGCTCTTCGACGCCAACGCCTTCGACCGGCAGTTCGAGGTCTCGACGGACCAGAATTTCCTCGTCAAGAGCGAGCAGTCGTGGATCCACATCGTGGACGGCGACCGCTATGCCGGCGAGAAGGTCGGCGTGCAGGTCGTCTGCGACCCCAATACCGGAGCCCGCAGCCGCGAGGGTGTCGTCACGGTCGTTTCCGGCATCACCCGCCAGGACATCCCCGTCATCCAGGTGGGCGGCGGCACGGTCGCTTCCTTCCCGCTCCGGTGGACCTTCCCCGCGCCCTCCAGCCAGTGGGTGGAGGAGGAGGACTACCACCTCGAAGCCAGAAGCGGCTCCTGGGTCTATTCCGACACCCATGCCGGACTGCTCTCCCTGACCCGCTACGGCGAAGCCCCCGCCAACGCCCCCACCTACAAGAACGAGGGCGACCTGGGCGTGCGCCTGCTCTCCTACGGCGTGTATGAGAACGACTACTGGCAGATGAGCGCCTTCATCGGCAACCAGTCCGCCGGCAACTACACCCTGGAATACCTGACCACCGCCTCCAATGCGGGGCCGAAATATTTCCGCCTGGAATACTCCCTGGATTACGGCTCCACCTGGACACCGATCAACACCAAGTCCGAAGCGCTCGCCTACAAGGACGGCAGCCCCTATGACGGCGGGACGCCGGTCACCTATACCTACCGGCTCAGCGACTCCGGCAACGAGACCTTCACCGTCCGCGAGACCTTCCGCCTGCCGTCGATGTCCAACACGGTACTCAAGATCCGGGCCGTCGTCGCCTGCAAGATCAAGCATGACAACTCCGGCGACATGACCAACGACCACCACGGCGGCTCCCACCGCATCGGCGGCCACATCACCCTGTCCTACGAGAAGCCCGGCAGCGACGAGCCGGCCTCCTTCCCCATCCAGTGGAGTTTCCCGGCGGCGGAGAGCGTGGCGGGAAGCGACTACTCCCTCAACAACATCTCCGGCTCCTTTGTCTGGTCCGACACCCACGAGGGCAAGCTGACCGTCATCCGCACCTCGACCTCGGAGGCGAACAGCAAGAATACCACCTATCAGGCGCGTCCCTCCTCGGAGTCCCGCTGGAACGGCAAGCATTGCCTGCTCCACTACGGCATCTACAAGGAGGACTACTGGCTCTTCGAGGCCTACCGGGTGGACAACCCCGCCGGTACTTACACTTTGGAATACTGCGTCGAATCCTCGGGCTCCGGTCCGAAATACTTCGCCCTGGAATACTCCACCGACGGCAGCAGCTGGACCCTCATCGACGGCCAGCACGGAAGTTTCGAACTCCCGGCCATCGACACCTCGGAAGCCGTTTCCGAGACCTTCGACTACACCTACGCCATCGCCTCTCCCTCGACGGTACAGACCGTCCGGAAGAGTTTCTCCCCGGGAGCGGTCAACGGAACCCTGTCCGTCCGGGCCCGCGTCGTCTCCGTAAGCCGGGCCAACGGCACGGAAGCAATGACCGTCAACCACGGCGGCACCAACCGTATCGGCGACCACATCACCCTGTCATTTGAAGCGAATAACTGATGAATATGAAGAAGAAAACATTGAAAACTTACCGTAAACCCAGCCTGCAAAGGCTCGATTGCATGTGGATGAAATTTGAGAACATCTGCCTGACAACTTCTTCCGACCCCGAAATCGACGATGTCGATGAGGAAGACTGGGACGAAATCTGAGAAAAAAGGAGGAAAAAGAATGAAAATAACATGGATCTTTGCGGCCTCCGCCGTACTTCTGAGTTGCCTTTCCTGTATGAAAGAGCAGCCCTCCGTCTCGGACACTCCGATGAAATCCGTCAGCATCAGTCCTCTTCCGACCGAAACCAAGACCCTCTTCGGCCCGAAAGGAGAAAACGGGAAATATCCCGTCGCCTGGTCTGAAAACGATGCGGCCATCGCCGTCACGTGGAACAGTACCAACGAGTGGGTGCAAGCCAACAGAGTAGAAGGCAGCCGGGTGAGTTTCAACTTCAGTGCAGCGGATTTCGGCTCGGCCCCGTACACCTTTTATGCCGTCAGCCCCTATTCGGTTGCCAAATCGGTCTATATGACACAGGAAAAAGGCATCCGTCTGAATGTGGAGATTCCGTCCGGACAGACCACGCTCTCCGGGGGGCCCGATGAAACGGCCCAGATACTCTATGCCCAGTCCGACGAATTCCTGGAGTTGCCCACCGAGACCGTCAAACTACAGTTTCACCACATCCCGGCCTATATGTGCCTGAGTTTTACCAATGTCAACAATTCGGAGGGGACGGGAACCAATCTGCTGGACGAGGGAGAAAGCGTCCAATCGGTGACATTGAGTTACGACGGGCCGGAAGAATTCTACCTGTCCGGCCGTATGTTCTACTTCCCGGCGGATGGCAGCACCGAGGTCAATACGATGGTCAAAGGTCTGACGGTCGCGACAAGCCACCTGGACAATGTCTGGTGCGGCATCGCGCCCGTGGATTTCTCCGGCAAGACCATCACTTTCACCGTGACGACGGACCAGCGCTCCTTCACGGCAGAAAAGACCTTCCCGTCCGGACGACAACTCGCCTCCGGCAAAGTCAGCAAACTGACGGTCAATATGCAGGGAGCCACGGAAGAAACGGGGGTGGATATGTACGAACGGGTTCTGAGTCCAGCTCAACTGGCCGTCGGCGACAAGATTATCATCACGGGCCGGAATGGATTCGACTATGCGCTTTCCGCCCAGCAGAATGCCAACAACCGGGGCGCCACCGCCATTGTCCGGGAAGAGGGTGTCATCAGTACACCGGGAATCGCCGTCCAGCGCATTACGCTGGAGAACGGGCAAAATACTGGCGAATATGCCCTGCAGGTCGGTACGGGGTACTACCTATGCTATGCAAGCGGCGGCAACTATCTCCGTACGACGGATAACAAGACGCAGAATGCCGCATCCTGGGACATCCGGTTCAGCGAATACGGCAATGCCATCCTGCACGAGACGACGGATACCCGCGTCCTCCGGTACAACACAACTTCGTTCTTTGGAACTTATGACTACTCCACCAATACATACAAGCCGGATAAAGAGACGGATGGCACGAAGTATGTCCAGATATACAAGAAAAATCCCAATCCCTCTTTCGGTGCTTCGATGGCGGCTGCCGGGACGAGCGTAGCGTACTCCGCCGCGACCTTCCCCATCTATGTCACCGGAAATGTCCCCTGGACGGCCGGCGTCAGCGCGACAGGCGGCAGCGGTGCGACCCTGGCGAAGAAGTGCGTCGGACAGGAAGAAGGCACAGCCTCGATTTCCGGCACCGGCGCCACCATCCTCGAACTGGCCGTTCCCGCCAACGAGACCGACGCCGACATCACCTACACGGTCACCATCACCACTGCCGAGAGCGTCAGCCCGGCTTCCTACACTTTCACCCTGACGCAGCAGTTCGCTCCCTCCACCTTCCCCATCCTGTGGAGTTTCCCTTCCCCGAACAGCAATGTGGAAGGAACAGACTACGACCTCGACAATGTCTCGGGCTCCTGGGTCTATTCCGACACCCACGAGGGCAAGCTGACCGTCATCCGCACCTCAACCACTTCTGAAGCCACCAGCGCAACCACCTATCAAACCCGGTCGGAAGATCGCTGGAACGGCAAGCACTGCCTGCTCCACTACGGCATCTACAAGGGGGACTGGTGGCTCTTCGAAGCCTACCGGGTGGACAACCCCGCCGGCACCTACACCCTGAACTACTGCGTGGAGTCTTCCGGCAACGGACCCAAATACTTCCTGCTGGAGTACTCCACCGACGGCGAGAACTGGACATCGATCAACCCGCAATCCGGCAGCTACACGGCAGACGGGGATTTCGACTACACCTACGCCATTTCAACGCAGAGCGTGGTACAGATCGTCAATGAGACCTTCAATCCGGGCGCAGTGCACGGCACGCTCGCTGTCCGGGCCAGGGTCGTTTCGATCAGCCGGGTCGTCGGAACAAATATGGCTGTCAATCACGGAGCGACCAACCGTATCGGCGACCACATCACCCTGTCCTTTGCGGCGGATGAATGACCATCCAAGAAAAGATACATATAGAACAGCAGTTATTATGAAAATGTCAGAAGAAAAAATCTTGTATGAAGCTCCGCAGTCACGGGTGTCCGTGCTACGATCGGAACAAAACTACTTAAACACATCCTTTACGGGGACGACCATCGCCCCCGCGCAGGAAGATGAATGGGGGGACTTTTAATATGAAGCGCACGATGAAAAAGATGATATTCCCGGCTGCCTTCGCCGCAGCCCTCGCCCTTGTCTCCTGCAACAAGGAAAACCTGACCGCTCCCGTCAGCGGAGACGGCATCGACTTCTGCTTCAACGCCCTCCCGGCCAATACCAAGACGGCCTTCGGCGACAAAGACACAGAGACCAACACCTATCCTGTTCTGTGGACCGATGACGACCAGAGCATCGCCCTCACCTGGAACGAGACCAACGAATGGAAGACGGCCAGCCGCACCACCGGCATTGAAGAAGTACGGTTCAACGCCAAAATCGCGGCGGCGGACTCCTACACCTTCTATGCCGTCAGTCCGGAATCCGCCGCCCTCTCGATTTATCAGGCTGCACAGAAAGGCATCCGCCTGAACGTGAATGTTCCTTCCGGACAGACCTGCACCGCATCGGGACCGGACGCGACTGCGCAGGTCCTGTGTGCCGCGTCCGAGACCGTGACTTCCGCCGCGGATGCGATTGACCTTCCGTTCAATCACATCTCGGCCTATATCCGTCTGACGATTAAAAATTTGGATGACGAATCGGCAGTACAGAGCGTCAGCCTCACTTCGGAAACCCTGGACCTGACCGGACGCCTCTTTTATTTCCCCGCCGACGGAAGCACCGAATCCAACGCGATGGCCAAAACCGTCAGCGTCAGCACGGAAAACCTGTCAGCCGACGGTAACGGGTATTGGACGGTCTGGTTCGGCATCGCCCCCGTTGACCTCACGAATGAGACGCTGACCCTCAAGGTCACGACGGAAAACGGGGTTTACGCCAAAGACATTACCTTCACGCCGACCGGGACGAAAGCCAGTTTCAATCTGGCTTCCGGCCATGTTGCCACCCTCTCGGTAGATATGACCGGCATCGACCCGGAAGGCATCGCTGTTTACACCAAGGTCAGTTCCGCCGAAGAACTGGCTCCCGGCGATATCATCCTCATCGCGGCAGCCGGCTATGACTATGCCCTCAGCACCACGCAGAAAGACTATAACCGTGAAGCTGTAGCCACGAACAAAGACGGTGACAACATCAAGGCTCCTTCTGACGCCGTACAGATATTGACGCTCGACCTCGGCTACAAACCCGGTGAATTTGCCCTGCTGACAGGAGATGGCAGTTACTTGTACTACGACAGCAGCATCACCAACAACAACCTCAAGACGACGCAGACCTTTGGGCCCGACGCCAGCTGGAATATCGGGTTCAATGCCAACACGGCCATCATCAAGGAGATGGAACACACCCGAATGGTCCGTTACAATATCAATAGCGGCAATCCCATCTTCGCGACCTATGACTATACCAATTCCAGTTATACGCCCGAGATCGGTCTTCCTGACGACAAAGGCAATACCAAGTTCGTCGCCATCTATCGCAAGAACGGAGCGCACGACGGGAAAGACCGCTTCCGCGCGACGATGCCGGCTGCCGGAACGACGGTAAAGCGTACGGTCACCAGCCTGCCGGTCTATGTGATGGGCAATGTAGCCTGGACGGCCTCCGTCACCGGAGAAGGCGCGACGCTGATTGACGCAGATACGCAAGAAACGGTCACCTCCGGCTCCGGAGAAGCCACCCTTGCCCTTACGCTGCCTGCTCTCAGCGGCACCAGGACTTACACCGTCACCATCGGAACCACGGCCGAAGTGACGACGAAGAATTACACCTTCACCGTCACGCAAGCCCCGATTGCCGTCGGAGAGACCATCTGGAGCGAGACCTGGGAGGGAGTCGCCGCCAATGCCACGGCGCCTTCCGCCTATCTGGGCTCCGCCAGCGCGAAAGGCACCTATTGCTGGGACGGCACGCTGAGTTACTCTCAAACCGGTTCGACGACTGTCCGGTCCACGACTGATGCCACCAGCGTCTATTGCACCCAGGCCGAATACAAGGCCCACTACAAGAAGGGCGACAAGGTCTGGGAAAATGTGCTGATTGCCAAAGGTGGCGGCACCTGGACCGTCAGCGGCATCACCATCCCCGAAGATGTCAAGACGGCGACGCTGTATTACCGCGTGAACAGTACCGGCAGTGAATATTATACGGCCTCCTCGGACAGCGACGGCGTCACGCTCAGCGACCATACTGCCAGCGGCGTGCTGTACTACACCTTCCTCAACGGGACGACTTCGACGAAAAAGTACTACGAGAACACCTATACGGTCACATTCGCCGAAGATGCCAGCGGTACCTTCTCCCTGACGTTCCACAACACGAATGCCGATGCCAACTGCCGCTTCGGCGACATCGAACTTGTGGTCACGGAACTGTACTGAATCCATCCGGACTCCGGTCCGACCTGTCATCAGCAACGGCCTGCCCCATCAGGGACGGGCCATTTGTCTTGTTCTCAGATTCCCATGAGCGGAAGGGGCACGGCAGCGACCGGTAAAAAGTTGCAAATTCACAAAAAGACTCAACCAAGGCCAGGAAGACAGTTTTGCTGACCGTATGCTCTCTTATTCGACCTATCCTATCCGGTAGCAGTTCGTCTTTTCGATGATGTATATCCACCGGATGACGGAGCGTCCCGACAATTTTGACGAAGAAATGATGAGCCTGCTGTACAAGGCGAGCAAAGAAGGCCGGGCAGAAGGAAGCAATGCCCGATCGGAAGAGATTGCCCGCATATCTCCCGCCGGGGA
>CAMNQO010000028.1 GCA_946549475.1 uncultured Bacteroidales bacterium | reverse complement strand
AACCTACGAAGGGGTTTCGTTCAACGGATCCATTTCCGTCACCAATGCCTTCAATACCATCGGCGGTATCGTCGGGGATTGTGCTGCGGCCACGACGCTGACGGACTGTGAAGCCAGTTTTACTTCCCTGGATATCTCCCAAAGTTCCCAAATCGGCGGTATCGTCGGTTACTCGGACGGCATCCTGACCATCACCGGTGATGCGGATGAGAAATCGGTCGTGACTTTCCCGGCCTTTACCGCCGTCTCCTTTGTCGGCGGGGTCGTGGGACGGACGGCGGTTGCTCCGGTCATATCCCATTATTCGGTCACCCTGCCCGTTACGGCGACGGCGACGAGCGTTTCGCGCACGGCCGGCATTCTCGGCTATTCCGCTGGCGGCTGCGAGATTTCCGACTGCGACGTGAATGTGACGCTTTCCGGTCATTCTTCCCTTGCCGGCATCGTGGGTTATGGAACGCAGACGAGTACAATCAACGGCTGCCATATCAGTGGTACGATTACACCCAACAATACCTATGCTTATCCCTGTATCGGCGGCGTGATTGGCGGCAGCACCGGTACGACGACCATCTCGGACTGCCACTGCGATGCGACCTTTGTTTCCCAAGGTTCTTCGACTGCGGGCATTTACGGTCAGACCGGAGACGGTGCCGTCGTGACCATCACGGACTGCTCCTTCAGCGGGGCCATCAATACCACGACGAAGACCTCCATGTATGCGGCCGGCATTTTGGCTTACGCCCGCAACGCCAAGACGGTCAATATTTCCCGCTGTTACAGTACGGGCGACATCAAGACCTGCGCCAGAGGCGGCGGTATCCTGGGCTACAGCAACAATTCCAACCAGAGCGGCAACTCCATCACCATCGAAGACTGCTGGGCATCCGGCCTGGTTCAGTGTACATCCTACGACTCGACCGGCGGCGGCTATGCCGGCGGTATCGCAGGTGACATCCAGAAGAATGTAACGGTCCGCAACTGTTATTTCAGCGGTACGGTCAAGGGCAATTTCGCTTCCGGCGGCATCGTCGGCCGGGCCAACAATGCCGCCAATACGGTGGCAGCCGCAACGACGGCCGGAGGCTACAACGATACGGTCAGCGGCTGCATCTGCTGGGCGGACCTCATCACTTCACAGGACAACTACAAGCGCAGCACCGTCAAGGGATATAGCGACGGGGCCATCGTCGGCTTTACCAATGTCTATAACACCCTGTCCGACAGTTGGCGCAAGTCGGGGCTGAACTTCCTGTGGTACAGCACCACGCATGGCGGTGCCGAGTGGGACCCGACGGCCAATGCGCTCAAGGACCAGGCGGATGCCAATGCTTCGGCCGCCCTGACCAATTTCCCGCAGGGGTATGAATTTGACTATCCCTACAACGGCAAAGCCGCTTCTGCGGAAGAAACGCTTTCCGCCGTGGCGCAGCGTATCGGCTGGAACGCCGGCGTCTGGGACTTCTCCGCAGACATTCCGGTGCTCCGCTGAGCGCGGGCGCTCCCATCCGCTTTTCGACTGATAAATTGTAACGACCTGACGATATGAAAGATAATTCCTCCCGCCCCATCCGGAACTTGTTTCCGCTGTTATGCCTGACGGCGCTCCTGACCTTCTCCTTTTCCTGCCGGAAAGCCGAGGCCGGCGGAGAGGAAGGGGAGGCGCCCGGCAGCGAAACCACCCTTCGGGCGACCTTGTCTTCGCCCCTTCCCGCCAAAGCCAGCCTGTCGGATATGATGGCTCTGAAGTGGAAGAAGCGCGATGCCATCTGTGTCATCGGCGAAAGTACGGAGACTTTCACCATTACCGATACCAAGTACTCGGAAACGGGCACTTTCGCCGGCAAGGCCGTCGCGGGCAGCCGCTTTACCCTCATCCATCCGGCCATCTACAAGACGGCGGCCGCCCTGGAGGGCAAGAATTATGAACATCAGGCCCAGTACGGCAACGGCAGCACGGCGCACATCGAATATTTCGCGATGCTCTCCGGCGTGTCTGCGTATAAAGATGTGACCTTCTCGTCCGACTGGGCGGCGGCGCACGGCGGCACTTTCTGCCAGAGCGGTATCTGGCAGTTGCGCCTGGCGGTGCCTTCCGGCATGACGACCCTCGCTTCCTTGCAATTGGAGGCTTCATCCGATGTTTTCTCGACGACCAATGCCGCATCTCCCAAGACCGCGCAGATGAGCATGACCTTCGACGGCATCGATGTCTCGGCGGACGACGAGAAAGTGTTTGTCGTCAACCTGGCCATTTCCACGCAAGGCATCGACATCCCCGCCGGGGCGAGCCTCAAACTCGCGATGGCCGACCAGGATGACATCGTGTGGTCGCGTACCCTTACGCCCGGTCCCCTCACGGTGCCGGGCAGCCTGGTCAACACCCTGACCGTGGATGCCACAGGATGGAGCAAGACCACCGACATCCAGGGCAGCGGTACGCAGTCGGATCCCTATCAGTTGGCGACCCGGACCGACCTGCGCAAGATGAAGACCTTGGTGAAGAGCGGCAGCAAGACCTGGTTCAAGATGGTTTCCGACATCGACATGACCGGCTCCGAGGGCTGGGTGCCCTGCTGCGCCGGATATGAGCCGGTCGATTTCGACGGCAACGGCAAGCGCATCACGGGCTTTACCTGTAGCGGAACGGACAATGCCAGTTTCTTCGGCCTGCTCAACGGCTCGGTACACGATGTGACCTTCGTCTCTCCTTCGGTCAGCGGCAACACCTCCTCTCCCGTCGGCATCGTGGCCGCCTGGCTCGGCAAGACGGACGGCAGTTATACCGCTTCGCTGGAAAATGTCTCCGTGGACGGCGGCACGGTCCTGTGCAGCGCTTCGACGCTGCAGGCGGCGGGCGGTCTGGCCGGTGAAGCCGGCAAAGGCTCCTCCATCGTCTCCTGCTCCTTCGACGGCAGCGTGACCAATGCGGCCGCCGTGTCATCTTCCGACACCCGTACGCCGACCGGCGGTATCCTCGGCCGCATCCCCGCAACGGATGTGACCGTCAAAAACTGCTCGTCGTCCGGTACCGTATCGACGACCAACGGCCGCTATGCCGGCGGCATCCTGGGCTATGCCACGGTCAATGTCAACATCGCCAATTTTGCCGGCAACACATCATCGGCGACGGTCAGCAGCGCCCTCGGCCACGCCGGCGGCATCATCGGCCGCTTCAACAACGGCGGGCTGGACGACTGTACCTTCACCGGAAAGGTGACTTGTCTGTCGGCCGGTTACTGCGGCGGAATCATCGGCTACAGCGAGGGCAAGAGTACTTCTTCCGCCGCACGCAACTGCTATATCCGAGGCTGTACTTTCTCCGGGACGGTCGAGAGCGCCTATCCCTACTCCGGCGGCATCATCTCCCAGGCTTCGGGCTGCAAACTGACGCTGGACGCCTGCCATAGCAACGGTACGGTGACCGGCTCCGAACGGGTGGGCGGTTATGTGGGCTATGTGATGGCCCCCGACAGCGGTACGGAAGCCAACTGCGCCTATGTCATCAGGAACTGTACTTCGGAAGGACTTCGGGTCGTCTCTTCGGGCAATTATGCCGGCGGTGTGCTGGCTATTTCCGCGCAGAACGGTCTGGGCGTCCAGGTGTCAGGATGTACTGTCGATGCGGAAATCTCCGCCCAGTCCTATGCGGGCGGTATCATCGGCCAGGCCCAGTCCGGCGCCGTCATCTCGGATTGCAAGGTGAGCGGCAATTTGACCGGTACCGACAGCGCCGTGTCCATGCTCGGCGGCATCCTCGGCTATGGTTTTGCCGGCCAGATCACCGTCAGCGATTGCGCCTGTACGATGGACATCACCTCCGCCGGGGGCACCGCTACGGGCGGCATCGTCGCCCAGTTGCGTGAGGCGACCGACGCGACCCCGGCCGCCATCTCCCGTTGCGCCTACAACGGAACGCTCAAGGGAGGGCAGTACTCCGGCGGTATCGCGGGCTATTTCCAGAAATGCAAGGGCAGCATCGAAGATTGTGCGGTGAGCGGTTCTGTCAGCGGCAAGACTTCCACCGGCGGCATCGTGGGCGACCTCTATGCGGGCGGAAGCCTCCGGACTTCCTTCTGCAATGCGTCCGTAGCGGGCAACTATGCCGTAGGCGGCCTCGCGGGCCGTGCGGCCAATGCCGCCTGGGATCCGAACATCACGCCGGGCATCACGGTCAGCAAGTGCATCTGCTGGTCGCCATCCATCCGGACGACCAAGGAAGGCGGACAGAGCGCGGACGGGGACAGCAGCGGCAGTGGCGGAGCCGTCATCGGCTTCACTTCGCGCTACAATACGCTGACGGACTGCCTGCGCAAGGCTTCCATCGACTTCCAATATTATACGGATGCCGTGCAAAATCAGTTGTATGATCAGGAGAATGCTTCCGCGTCCGCTCCGCTGACGGTGAATTATTCCGGCTCGCGCAACTATCCTTATCACGGCAAGTCGACATCGGCTTCGACTTTGTCCGCAGCGGCGACCTCCTTGGGCTGGAATACTTCGGTGTGGGATCTTTCCGCAGCCGTTCCGTCCCTGAAATAATCGTAAAGCAGTATGAGTGTAAGATTTTTGATTGGCAACGGAAAGGGAAAACGCCTGCGGGCGGCCGCCCTTTCCCTGCTTGTTTGTCTGGGTGTACATGCCCAGGGGACGGTGACGGTCAGCGGTATCATCACCGATGAAGGGGATGTGCCGATGATCGGGGCTTCCGTGCTGGTCTCGGGCACCAGCAACGGCGTGATGGCCGGCATTGACGGGGACTACAGCATCACCGCGCCCGTCGGCAGCACCCTGGAATTTCAGTTTATCGGCTATGTGACGCAGTCGTTCAAAGTGACGGGCGGCATGACGAAACTTGATGTCAAACTGCTGCCCGATGCCATCCTGGTGGACGAGGCCGTCGTCATCGGTTACGGCAGCGTCAAGAAAGAGGACCTGACCGGCTCGGTCGCCAATGTCAAGATGTCCGATATCAAGGATGTGCCGGTGATGAGCGTGGACCAGGCCGTCCAGGGCCGTATCGCTGGTGCCGACATCATGTCCACGACCGGCGAGCCGGGCGCGACCAGCACCATCCGTATTCGCGGTACGCGGTCGATTTCCGCTTCCAATGAGCCGCTCATCGTCGTGGACGGCGTGATGGATGCGGTCAGCGACCTGGGCGACATCAATTCGGCCGACATCGAGAGCCTGACCATCCTCAAGGATGCCTCTTCCACGGCCATTTATGGCTCCAGGGGCAGCAACGGCGTCATCATCATCACAACCAAGAAAGGACTGGAGGGCAGCGGAAAGCCTTCCGTGACGCTCAAGTTGGACGCGGGATTTGCGCAGTTGGCCGGCAAACTCGACCTGATGGACCAGAGTGAGTTCGCCCGCTATCGCAATGACTATGCGTATTTCAGTTCGACCTGGCCCAATGTGGGGGCGACCACCGCGCTGGCCGCTTATCCGTTCCCCGACCCCTATTCGCTGGGCAAAGGGACGGATTGGATCCGGGAAATCACCCGGACCGCCCCGTATCAGAACTACAACCTGTCCCTCAGCGGCGGCAACAAGAAGATCAAGTATTTCGCTTCCCTGGGCTACAACGATACGCAAGGTATCATCCGTGCCAGCGGCATGCGGCGCATCTCCGGGCGTATCAATCTGGACTATCAGATCTTCAAGTGGCTCAAAATCGGCTACAAAGGCTCCTACACCCACCGCAACCAGGACAACAACCTGGCCGAAGTGGGCGGCAGGAACTACTGGCGGGCGGCCATGTATCTCAGTCCGATGCTCTCGGCCGACTCGGATTACAACCCCCTTTGGGGCAACGGTCAGAAGATCAACACCCCCCGGGCGATGATCGACCGGAACACCTACAATACCAAACGGCTTTCGACCAACCATACCCTCTATGCGGAGTTTACCCTGGCCAAAGACCTCAAATTTAAGAGCCAGAACTCCTATTATGTCTATCAGCGCCATATTTATCGCTACTATCCCAGTACCCTGCCGGCCAAAACGGAAGGGGAGGGCGGCGAGGCTTACCGAGGCGAGTATGACGAGACAGCCCTTTCTTCGGAAAACACCATCAACTGGCTTTTCGAGAAAAATGCCCATCATGTCGATCTGGTGGGCGGCTTCACGGCCTACAAATACCAATCCAACAACTTTACCCTCTCCGGCAGCGGCTATATGGAGGATGAAGTCAAATGGAACAACCTCAACGCCGTGCTGGACAAGGAGACCTACAATGCCGCGTCCGCCGTGGTCAACAAGACCAAACTGTCCGTCCTCGCGCGTGTCAATTACAACTGGAAACAGCGCTACTACCTGACTTTCACGGGGCGTTTCGACGGAGCCTCCAATTTCGCCTCCAGCCGCAAATGGGCCTTCTTCCCTTCCGGCGCTTTGAAATGGAATGTCGCCAAGGAGCCTTTCATGCGCAATGTCCGGTGGATTGACGACCTGTCCCTGCGCCTGAGCGCCGGCCGCACCGGCAACGATGCCATCGGCGCCTACCGTTCGCTGGCCGCCCTCTCCAGTACCACTACGGGCTATCTTTTCGGCGGCAGCCAGCCGGTCGCTTTCTGGCAGTCGCGTCTGGCCAGTCCCGAACTCACTTGGGAGAAGACGGACCTGTACAATATCGCAGCCGACTTTTCCTTCCTCAAAGGGCGCATCAACTTCACGGCGGAGGCCTATATTTCCACGACGACCGACCTGCTCCTGACCGTCCAGACCCCGACGCAGACGGGCTATGACAGCCGTTTCGCCAACCTCGGCAAGACGACCAACAAGGGCTTGGAATTCAGTCTTGAAACACACAATATCGAGACGAAGGATTTTACCTGGACGACCAATCTCACCCTCTCCCGCAATGTCCAGATGGTGGATGACATCGGCACGGATGATTTCGTCGTAGCGATGTCTTCGGCCGGCAACAACCCCTATATGATGATGGGCTATGTCAAGGGCTATCCGCTCAATGCGATGTGGGGCTTCATGTACGCCGGCGTGTGGAAGAACGAAAATGAACTGCGGCGCAACGCATATACCCGTACCTATGCGTCCGCCACGCAGATTTCCAACTACACCGCCGCCCTGGGACAGCCGCGCTACTACGACACCAACCATGACGGCACCCTCAGCCAGGAGGATCTGGTGTATCTGGGCAATGCCGACCCCTATCTGTACGGTGGTTTCCAGAACAATTTCCATATCGGAAATTTCAATATCGGCGTCTATTTCACCTATTCCCTGGGCGGAAAGATCTACAACTATTCCGAGTTGTACATGTCGGGCAGTTACATGACCAACCAGTACCGCTATATGCTGGGGGCGTGGCATCCGGTCCGCAACCCGGAATCCAACCTGCCCCGTGCAGGCGCTTACGACGTGGATGTCCCGAGCGACCGCATCATCCACGATGCGTCTTACATCCGTCTGAAAAATATCACGCTCGGGTACAAGTTCGATTTGTCCAAGTATAGTTTTTTCAAGGACCTGACGCTGTCGGTCAGCGGGGACAATCTGTACCTGTGGAAGAAATACAACGGATTTGACCCGGATGTGTCATCCGGGGACGAAGGGGACGCTACGGTGCGCCGTGTCGATTTGGGCGCCTATCCCAAGTCGCGTACCATCGTGTTCAGCATCCAACTCAGATATTAGGGAGGAAATGAAGATGAAAAAAATAGTCTCTTTCTGCGCTTGTGCGCTTTTTGCCTTTTCTTCCTGTTCCCTGGTGGAAGATACCTCGTCCATCACCTCGCCGGACGGATTCTATCAGTCCCGCGAGCAGTGCGTCAGCGCCATCAACGGTTGCTATATCCCTCTCAAGAATATCTATACCTACAAGATGATGCTTGCCATCGAGGGATGCAGCGACATCGCTTATTCCAATTCCGGTACGCAGGATGCCCAGTTGGACATCTCCCCGGCGAAGCCCCGTTTCGGAGCGGATGTGTGGACGCAGTGCTACCGGGGCGTGTCCCGCTGCAACACCACCCTGGCGGGTATCGCCCGTTCTCCCCTTGATGAGAGCGTCAAAGGCCCGCTGGCCGGCGAGACGCGGATCATGCGGGCTTTCTACTATTATGTGCTGACTTCCTTCTTCGGAGATGTGCCCTTCTACCGCGAGGCGGTATCAGACAAGGATGTGCTGGAAAGGGTAGGCCGGCTGGGACGTATGTCCGCCGTCGAGACCCGCTCTTCGCTCATCGAAGAACTTCTCGCTTGTGTCCCCGGTATGGACCAGGTGCGCAGCAGCGACATTCCCAACAACCGCAGCGGCGCCGCGATGGGCTATATGCTCATCGCCAAGATGGCTTTGTGGAACGCCTGCAAAGATACCGGCAACGCCGACGCATGGTATCATACGGCACTGGATGCCTGCCAGGCGCTGGAGCGTATCTACGGGGACTTGTCCGCCTATTCGCTGGATGACATCCCGTTCCGCTGCAAGAATACGCCCGAGTCCATTTTCGAGATCCAGCATGCCTATGTCTCCGGCGGCATCAGTTATACCTCCAATGTGGCCTGTGTCTGCATGCCCTATCCCCGGACGGCCGATACGGCCTTGTATTCGGATGTGGAAATTCCCGAACTGGGCAATGAAGCGACCACCTGGTCCCCGATTCGTCCCAATGCCTATCTGTCAGGCAACCTGCTGCCGGAGGGCCGGGACAAACGCCGTGCGATGTCCGTGGTGACCGGCTGGAACGGGGAGAAGTTTACCGACACCCGTCCGTGCTTCGGTCCCAAGTTCTGGTGTCCGGGCTTGAAAGCGCAGAACGACTCCAACAACTACAAGGTATTCCGCTATGCCGATGTCATCCTGATGATGGCGGAGTGCTGGTGCGCGTTGAAGGACGAAAACGAGTCGATGCGCTATCTCAACATGGTCAAGACTCGGGCCGGCATCAACAATTATACCGTGTTCAAGAGTTATGAGAAACTCCTGGAGGAAATCATGGCGGAGCGGGCACGGGAGTTGTTCGGAGAGTTCCAGCGCAAGTTTGACCTGGTCCGCTGGGGGATCTGGTACGACCGTACCTATACCTTCACCGATTCGCAGATGATCAAAGAGAACATCCGGCGCTGCCACGAATATTACCCCATTCCCGACAAAGAAGTGGTGTACTCGAACTATGCCCTGGACAACAAGGCATATCAGGAAGCGGGGCTTTAATCAAGGAGACTGCAAGATGAAAAGAATCATTATACCTTTGTTTTTCTGGCTGATGCTCGCAGGTGCCTGCAGCAAGCCTTACAGTCTTGAACTGCCTTTGGCCGTGGACAGCAGAAATCTCATCGTGAAGCCGGCCGAGGGGCTGACGCACATCATGGTCTATGCGACGGAAGCCTGGACGGCGACGATTCCGGCGGATGCCGCCTGGCTCACGCTGGAAAATCCATCCGGCGACGGGAACGGTGAATTTGTCGCCTCATACGGTCTCAACGACGGGCTTGCGCGCAGGACCGTCATCACGCTTGCCACCGCCTCCCGCAGCATAGATATCACATTCATGCAATCGGGCGAGGTGACCAGCCCCACGCTTGCATTCGCGCAGGAGGAGCAGTCGCTGTGCCGTATTGAGGCGGATTGCAGCGTGGATATGATTACCAATCTGGGAACTTCCCGAGGGGCGGTGCAGGCCACGGTTTCTTATCCCGAAGACAGCGCCGAAGAGTGGATCAGCGGTGTCCGGGTCGAGGGCGCGTCCGTGCTGTTTTCCGTGACCGCCAACGAGGGGACCAGGAGCCGCAGCGCGACACTGACCGTCAGTGCGATCGATCCTTCGACCGGCGAGACGACCAGCGCTTCGACGGCCATCGTCCAGAATACCGCCGCGCCGACGATGAAGTTTACTTCTTCTACGACGACCATCGAGGGATTCGAGAAGGATTATACCGTCAATTTTAACAGCAACCTGGGCGGCGCACTGGCCTATATCGAGTTCGACACGAGCGCGGACTGGATTACGGATGTCAAGGCGACCAATACCCAATTTACCTTCCATACCCTGGCCAATGAGGCCGCTTCGACCCGCAGTGCGACCCTCAATGTCGCCTACACCTCTCCGGACGGGGTCTATCTCGGTCCCATCGTGCTGCGGATTACGCAGGGCAAGGCTCCGGTGGAAGTCAGTTTCGAGAGCCTGCGCTCCAAACTCGGCAGCGCCTCTTCCGTCCGCCTGACCGAAGGGTACATCCTCGGTCTGGCTATCAACCAGCCGAAAAATCCCAATCTGGAAGTCAATCCCCAGTTGACCTGGCAGACGGTGGACACGAAGGAGAACGACAAGACGGCCTATCTGGAAAGCCTCGACGGGACCTATGGCCTGCGCCTGAAATTCCCGTCCGCAGACGACAATGCGCTGCCTTACGCATCCCGGGTCAAAATCTCCCTGTCCGGACTGACCCTGACCCGTGAGAACAGCCCCGTGCGCTACACGCTGTCCGACATTACCTCCAACAGCATCGTGGAGACGGTCCGTGACGAGGAGACGGTCATTCCCGTCAAGGAAAGGACCATCGCCACCCTTCAGGATGCGGATGTCTATACCCGCGTCACGCTCAAGGATTGCGAGTTCCCGCTCAATTACGGCTCCTACGGCAATATGCACGATGGTTTCGCAACCTACAGCGACATCGTCGTCAAGGGCAATGTCAACCAGTGCCGCTGCGACTGCTGCCCGAGGCTCATCCGGGACAAAGAGGGCAAGACGATGAATCTGCTGATCAACGCGCAGGTTCCCTGGCGCCGGGCGGGCCGCGTACCCCAGGGGGCCGGCCGTATCAGCGGCATCCTGGTCCACAGCGAACTGCCGCGCTGGGGCGGAAACATCGGGACCTGGCAGTTGCGCCCCCAGTCCCTGACGGACTTCGAGATGACGCAGACCGAGAACGAGGGTTTCAGCACCAAACTGGTCAGTTGGGAGGGCTTTACTTCCGCGATGTCCACTTCCGGCACCAGGATTTACGCCAAGTACGGTACCGGTACGATGAACACCTCCTGCGAGACGGCGGCAGGCGGGCGTACCACGAGTTTCTGCGGTACTTCGTTTGCCGAGCCCACCGGGACCTGGGCTCCCCGTTACAGCGGACAGTGGCCCAAAGACAGTTGGATTTCGTGGAATTTCTCGACGGAGGGCATCACGGGCAGCGGACGCCACCTCTCGCTGGTGATGACCTGCGGCCTGGGCAACATGACCGCCGACCAGTTGCCGGCCTGTCCGATCTACTGGGATATCCAGTATTCCACGGACGGCGGCACCACTTTTACCACGCTGAAGAGCAAGGTGAAGTTTTTCCATGCCCCGGTCTATGCCTACCAATATCCCAATCAGCCGGCCAACAATCCGGAATATGTCTTTGAACTGCCTGACGCCTGCCTCGGCAAATCTTCCGTCGTGGTGCGGATGAAGGTCAACAGCAATGTCTGCATGAACGCCAAGGGAGTCGAAGCCACCCTCGACACCGGCCAGACCGGCGTCTATGTCCGTTGGGATGAGATATGCGTGCGATACAACCGATAATGCGTATGAAAAGAGAATTGTTATATATCGTTTTTGCCGCCTTTGGTGCCGCTGTGACGGCCGCTTGTGCCAAGGTGGATGACTCGCAGGCCGGCTTTACCGTGCAGGAGTTGGGCCTGACCGACCACGAATTTGTCCTCGATGCCCTTGCGGGGCACCTGGCTTTCCGTGTCTATTCCAACCAGACCTGTACCATCGAGGTCCCCGAGGAGGACCGTTCCTGGCTCCGCGCGGACATTCAGAAGGTCTTCGGTGATGATCAGGTCATCATCGACTATACCGACAATGAGGGATTTCCCCGTATGAGCAAACTGGTCGTGAGCGGCCGGGAATACGGGATGAAGGACACCATCATCTTCAAACAGAAAGGACTGACGCAGCCCACCTTCCATTTTCCGGAAGGCGGTGTCGTCCTGCCCGGCTCCTCGGCCGGCACCCGGCAGGCCGCCTTCAGCCTCAATGTGGATTTTGACGACCTCGATGTCGATGTCCTGTATGAGGACGGAGAAGGGGAGTGGGTGACCGGTGTCAGTTATACCGGGGGTAAATTCCAGATTTCCTATGCCGCCAATCCTTCTTCTTCGGCGTTGCGGATTGGGCAGGTGGTGCTGACTTATGTCAACGGTTGGGGCGATAAGGTGTCTTCCACCCTCAATGTCACCCAGCAGACTTCCCGGGACCAGTTGGGACTGGAAAAGACTTTTGCCCAGGTGCGGGCGATGGGGGTTGCCGATACCAATGTGAAAATCAGTGACAACATCATCATCACCGGCCGGGTCGTGAGCGACAAGAACTCCCGGAATGTGGGGGAGAATCCCAAGACCACTTTCACGAGCATCGATTACACGCAGGGCGACCGGACGGTCTATCTGCAGAGCGAGGACGGGCAATATGGTTTTGAAATCCTGACCCAGGCGGTGGACGACAACATTTTTGAGCGTTACGACCTGGTCCGGATCAACCTGGCGGGAGCGACTTTGCTCAAATCCGTTTCCCCCGAGCGTTACCGCATCAGCGGCATCGCCGCGACGCGGATCGTGACGCGGGCGGCGGGGACGGCCGCCTCCCTTCCGGCCAAAAGAAAGTATTTCAACAATCTGACGGACAGTGACATTTATACTTATGTCACTTTGAAGGACTGCGAATTTCCGGTCCGAAAAGGGGCGCTCACGCCGGTACACGAGGGCTATACCCTGGGAGACAACATCGCGATGCTGTCCAAATATCCCCGCCTGGTGCGTGACAAGAACGGATCTTCCTTCTACCTCTATACCAATACGACCTGCCCGTACCGCCGTACGGGAGCCAAACTTCCCTATGGCTCCGGGGACCTGTCGGGCGTGGTGGTCTTCGAGTACATGCCGGCCTATGTCTATGGCGACGGCAGTGACGAGGAGACGCACGGGCGTATCGGCACATACCAGATCCGTCATCAGTCCTATTCGGATATCAGATTCTCCGATGAGACCTCCTTCTCCAAGATCCTGACCGAGTACCGCTATGTCAAGAACAAGGGGACGGCCTCGGACGGCTATACCTACTGGTATCCCACCTATGGCAGCAACGGCCGTTTCACCCATACCGCCAAGGACCTCTATGCGGAGGGCTGTGACGTGCCGACGACCTGGAACTACCTCGGCCCCGTGGGGACGGCCCGTGGCGTAGAGCCCTTCCGGAACAATATCGGCAACACCCGCCAGGTCGGTCTGGGCATCATCCTCGAGGACAATACCGACTATATGGCCGTTTCCGAACAACTCAATTCCGACGGCAAGGGGCAGGACGGACAGACCAACGGCTGGCGCAACCAGTTCTGGTGGGACGATACGCCCCATACGCCTTTCTACT
>CAMNQO010000027.1 GCA_946549475.1 uncultured Bacteroidales bacterium | reverse complement strand
CCCATGTCATAGACCTCAAAGCCGCCGCATTGCAGGACGATGGAAGTGATGTTCTTGCCGATGTCGTGCACATCGCCCCGGATGGTCGCGATGACAAAACGAGGCTTGCGCATCGCTCCGTCCGAAGCGCCCTCTGAAACAGAGGCACCGCTCCCGGAAACGGAGGTGCGGACGGTCGCGGAGTACGCCTGAGGATTGAAAGGAAGATGCGCTTGAGGGGCAGCAGGGGTTCCCATATAGGGTTCCAGAATCTGAACGGCCTGCCGCATCATCTTGGCGGATTTGACAACTTGGGGCAGGAACATTTTCCCTTCTGCAAAGCGCTCGCCCACCCGGGCCATCGCCTGCATCAGAGGGCCTTCGACGACCGCAACGGCACTGCCCAGGCGCTCCAGTTCCGCGAGGGTATCTTCCGCCAGCGTGGCGCTCCCGCCCCGGATGATTGCCTGCTGCAACCGCTCCTCTGCCGTAAGATCTGCACCACCGGACCCTCTGCCATCCGCCCGGGCACCGGCACTTCCTCCGGTACTCCCCTCTTGCTGCCACTGTCCGGCCAGTTCGGTCAGCCGGGCGGTCGCCTCTTCATCGCGATCGAAAATCACATCCTCGATGGCCCGGAGCAGGCGGGGATCAATCTCATCGTAGAGTTGGAGCATCTGCGGATTGACAATGGCCATATCCAGACCGGCCTTGATAGCATGGTACAAGAAAATGCTGTGCATCGCCTCGCGGACGGCATTGTTGCCGCGGAACGCGAAGGACAGATTGGAAATGCCTCCGCTGGTCAGCGCTCCGGGAAGGTTGTGTTTGACCCAGCGCACACCTTCGATGAAATCGACGGCAAAACGGGCGTGCTCGGGGATGCCCGTACCGATGGAAAGGACATTGAGGTCAAATATCATGTCGCAAGGACGGTAGCCGGCCTGCTGCGTAAGCAAGCGATAAGCCCGGGAGGCAATCTGGATTTTCCGTTCAAATGTCACCGCCTGCCCCTGCTCATCGAAAGCCATCACGACGGCGGCGGCACCGTAGTCGCGGATGATGCGGGCCCGGCGCAGAAATTCGGCTTCTCCGTCTTTGAGGGAAATGGAATTGACGATGCTGCGGCCCGGGGTATTCTGCAGGCCCGCCACCAAGGTGTCCCAATGGCTGGAGTCAATCATCACGGCGGCTTGGGCGACGGCGGGGTCGGAAGAGACATAACGCAGGAAAGTCCGCATACAGGCCGTCGAGTCCAGCATGGCATCGTCCATATTGACATCGATGATGTTGGCACCCCCCGTCACCTGTGCGGTTGCCACAGACAAAGCCTCTTCATAGGCTCCCGACGCAATCAGCCGGGCAAACTTCCGGGAGCCCGTCACATTGGCCCGCTCGCCCACATTCGTAAAACTCAGCGAAGCGTCAATCTTGTATGCCTCCAATCCGCTCACCACCAACTTGTCGCCATCATGAACGCAAGCGGCTTCAACGGCATGTTCGCCAAGCATTGCTGATGTTTGAAAAACTGTGCCTTTTGCCCCTTTGGAGCAAACAGTGTCCGAAGCATCTTCAGAGGCAGCGGCAGGAGCAATCCCCTCCAGAGCCCCGGCGATAGCGGCAATATGCGCGGGCGTGGTGCCGCAGCAGCCGCCGGCAATGTTGAGCAAGCCATCCCGGGCCAATGAGCGCATCACCTCCGCCATTTCTGTGGGCGACTCGTTATAGCGGCCCATCTCGTCCGGAATCCCGGCATTGGGATAGAAAATCAAAGGCAAATCGGAAAACCGGGCCACCTCCTCGACCAGGGGGCGCATCGCGGCAGCCCCCAAGGCGCAGTTCAATCCGAATGCCAGCAAGCCCGGGCAATGACGGACGGCATGATAGAAGGCTTCCAGCGTCTGCCCCGTAAGCATACGGCCGCTCTTGTCGCTGACCGTAGCCGAGATGACGACGGGCAAGGGACAAGCCATCTCTTCGAGGGCACAGATGACCGCCTTGGCATTGAGCGCGTCAAAACAAGTTTCCAGCAGAATGACATCCACGCCTCCTTCCACCAAGGCTGTGATCTGCTCTTTGGCCGCCTCCTTGAAACCCTTGAAATCACACGCCCGGTAAGCCGGATCGGACGCATCGGTCGCCATGGTCAGGCTCAGGCCCGTCGGACCGATGCTGCCGGCCACATATACGGGCCTGTCCTCCCCTGCCGCCAGCCGGCGGGCATACGCACGGTCTGCTGCAGAACGGGCCAGCCGGGCCGCCGCCAGCGCCATCGCCGGAGCGTCTTCCGCCCGTTGATGCCGCCGCTGCACCAGGGAATTGCAACCAAAACTGTTGGTCGTAATGATGTCCGCGCCCACCTCCGCATATTGCTGCAGAATCCGGCCGACCAGCGAGGGCTGCGCCAAATTGAGTTCGTCGGTATTGTCGGTCTGCGCCCCCAGCGACTGCACCATCGTACCCATCGCACCGTCCAGAATCAGGATGCGCCGCGACAGCGCCTCGCGCAGCGAAAGGCGGGCCGGAACGGAGGGAGCCTCCTGCGCACAAGAGAGCCGGAAGGAGGAAGACACTCCCGCCTGCGAGGGATGCAGGGAGGATAAACCGGGGGTATGAGGATCTGCGGGCTTCAAAACTCAGAAGCACTCCCGAAGGATGGTGACGACATTGTCGGCCCTGCCCATCGTATAGAAATGCACGGCCGGTACATCGTGCGCGAGCAGGTCGGCGCATTGGGCCGCACACCAGCGGGTGCCGATTTCATAGCAAGCCGCTTTGTCCTCCGCATGCCGCCGGATCTCGGATGCGAGTTCCAGCGGAATATCCAGGGAAAATGCTTCGGGCAAGGTCTGCACCTGGCGGGCTGTGGAAAGCGGCTTAAGTCCCGGAATGATGGGCACGGCAATTCCGGCCGCCCGGCACTTGTCCCGGAAAGCGTAGAAGACGGCATTGTCAAAAAACATCTGGGTGATGATATAATCCGCACCGGCATCCACCTTCCGTTTCAGATTTTCTATGTCCATCTCCGGATTCGGCGCCTCGAAATGTTTCTCAGGATAAGCCCCGACTCCGATGCAGAAAGAGGCGTTCTGCGACTGCTCGAAGCGGCGGATATCCTCCACCAATTCGCTGGCATAGCGGTAGCCGCCGGGCTCGGGCGTGAAACGCTTTTCGCCCGCCAGGCAATCCCCCCGCAGGGCCAGCACATTTTCAATCCCCATGAACTTCAGGTCCTGCAACTGGCACTCCATCTGCTCGCGGGTCATCCCGGCCCCGATGAGATGGGGCACGACCTCCGTATCGAAATGGGACTGGATAACGGCACAGACCGCCGTTTCGCTGATTCGCCGGCGGACCGCATGACGGGTGTAACGGCCATCCCCGGAAGGGCGGTATTCAATCTCGTCCCGGTGGCAGGTCACATTGATGTAGGGCGGATGAAAATCCATGAAAGGCGCGACGGACGCGAGCAGTTCGTCCTTGCTGATACCCTTGAGCGGGGGCACGATTTCAATGGACGGGAAAGGCCGCTGACTATGCGCAAGAATTTCTGAAATTTTCATAATATCTGACGGAAACGGTCTGAAGCCCGCTGTCAAAACAGCGAAGACGGGTTCTGATCCAGCACTTCGAGGATGCGGGACATGATGGCATCCCGCAACAGGGCCGAACGGTGGCGCACCTGGAAACGGTCGCAGTACTCGGCGATGGCCGCCATTTCAGGGTCATTGAAATAAATGACCTGGCGGTGTTTGCGGCGCAACTGTTCCCGGTGCCGGGCCAGGAACGCACTCTTCTGTGAGCCGGATTTTTTGGGGGATTTCTTGACGCGAGGCATAATGGAAGGGGTTATTGGTCCAGCCGTTTCCCCGCTCCATCATATAATTCATTTTGGAGAACGGAAAACTGGCTGCTCTCCTCGAGGACAATCTTGCAGTCATATTTCCGCTGCCACTTGGAAAGGATGGAACCGGTGTTGAAAACACCCTTGCCCCGTTTGAGGAAAGCGCCCAGGATCGGGCCTACCTTGAGGAGCAGTTGTTTTTCAGGCCGGGAGGATATAGCGGTGGAAATTTTTCTCTCTATTGCCTCATCAATCACGATGCTGGAAGTAATGTGCCCCGTCCCGTGACAGACCGGACAGATCTCCGATGTGTTGATTTCCGTGGCCGGACGCACCCGCTGGCGGGTAATCTGCATCAGGCCGAACTTGGTCAGCGGCAAGATGTTGTGCCGTGCCCTGTCACCCTGCATCAAATCCTGCATTTTCTTGTAGAGGGCGGTGCGGTGCTCGCTGGAGGCCATGTCGATGAAATCGACGATGACGATGCCTCCCATGTCGCGCAGACGCATCTGGCGGGCAATCTCTTCCGCTGCATAGCAGTTGATGTCGAAGGTATTCTGTTCCTGCTCTTTGTTCTTGGCCCGGATGCCGCTGTTGACATCCACGACATGCAGGGCTTCGGTATGCTCTATGACCAGATAGGCTCCCTGGCGGATCGGGACGATCTTGCCGAACGAACTCTTGATCTGCCGGGTGACCTCAAAGTTGTCGAAGATGGGCTGCTTGCCTTCGTAGAGTTTGACGATTTTCTCCATGCCGGGCGCGATGAGTTTGATGTAGTCGCGCAGTTCTTCAAACTCGGCCCGGTCCCCGACATAGACATTGGTAAAAGTCTCATCCAGCAAGTCGCGCAGCAGGGCGGTCACCTTGCTGCACTCCGTAAAAAGCAACTTGACATTCCTGTCCTTGGCGAGTTTCTTCCAGGAATTTTCCCACTTCTCCACAAGCGTGATCAGTTCGTTGTCCAGGATGGACGCACTCTTACCCTCCGCCGCCGTGCGGATGATGGCTCCGTAATTCTTGGGAAGGATGTTCTTGACCAGCAACTCGAGCCTGCGCTTCTCCTGCCGCGATTTGATCTTCTGGGAGACACTGACTTTGTCCCCGAACGGCAGCAGGACGATATTGCGTCCCGCCAATGAGATTTCACAGGTCAGCCTGGCCCCCTTCGTCGAAATAGGCTCTTTACTGATCTGCACGATGACCGGCTGGCCGACCGTCAGGACATTCTCGATACGCCCTTCTTTCTCAATGGGTTTCTCGAACTTGATATGGGAATAGATGCCTTTCGCATCCGCATTGCGGTTGAGCCTTTTCTGAAACTCGTCAAAGGCATAAAAATTGACACCGAGGTCGAGATAGTGGACAAAAGCCTCCTTCTCATCCCCGATATCGACAAAAGCCGCATTGAGAGCCGGCAACAATTTCTTGACCCGGCCGAGAAAAACATCCCCGACAGAACAAGTCTTCCGGTCACATGCCTCCTCGTTGAACTCAACGAGGCGATGGTCCTCCATCAGGGCAACGGAAACCTTGTCCTTCTGTACGTTGACGATTAAATCTTTCTCTCCTTGCATTGAAACCGGCAAATGCGGACACAAAAAGAAGAGAAACTACTTTCTCTTCTTGTGGCGGTTCTTACGCAGGCGCTTCTTGCGCTTATGCGTCGCCATTTTGTGGCGTTTGTGTTTTTTACCGTTAGGCATAATTATACTGTGTTTGGATTATTTCTTCACGGCTTCCATGAAAGTCTTGGCAGGCTTGAAGGCAGGAATATCGTGCTCAGGAATCATAATGGTGGTATTCTTGGTGATATTGCGTGCCGCTTTCTGAGCCCTGCGCTTGATAATGAAGCTGCCGAATCCACGAAGATAAACAGGCTCTCCCTTGGCAAGAGATCCCTTCACGACATCCATAAAGGACTCGACGACTGCGAGCGCTTCAACTTTCTCCACCCCTGTTGCCTTGGCAACTTCGTTAACAATGTCTGCTTTTGTCATAACTATAATTTTTATAAAAGTTTGTAAAAATCATGCAAAATTAGTCTTTATTTTTCAAAAATCAAAACCTTCCTCCATATTTCTTGAAAAATGTGGCACAATCATTGCCCCATATCGTCCCGATTAGCAATATCTGCCAAATTGGCAGGATGAAACTTTGAATATGAAGAAAGATTTGTTTGCCCCCATTTCGGCCGAAGTGAATATCATTCCCTTCCAATCGGAGGGACTGAATCCCGAGTTTGACCCCGACCAATTGCCGGACACCCTTCCCGTCCTGGCCCTGCGAAACGCCTCCCTGTTCCCGGGCTGCATCTATCCGATTACCATCGGACGAGACAAGTCCCTGGCCTTGATCAAAGCGGTGGAAAAGCACAACCTTCTGTTTATAGCCATTCCGCAGATTGATGTGAATGTAGATGACCCGGACCGCAAGGACCTTGCCTCTTTCGGCTGCCTGGCCCGCGTCATCAAGACCATCGTCATGCCGGACGAGACCGTCACAGCCATCCTGCAGAGCCTGACCCGCGTGGAATTGCTGGACCTTGTCACGGACAAGCCCTATATCACCGGCCGCTACCGGATCGTCCCTGACAAATTGGCGGACTCCTCCGACCCGAAGATCAAGGCCATCGCCGACAACATCAAAGAAAAGGCGACAGCCATTCTCAAGCAGGGCCCGCTGGCGAGCAAGGAGAGCATCGCTTCCCTGCGCAGCATCGAAGATTACAATTTCCTCGTGAACTTCATCGCGACCACCGTCGATCTGGAGAACGGACAGGACAAGATCGGCCTGCTGGACACGGATGACATGTGGCAGCGGGGCATGGGGTTGCTGACACTGCTGGAGAAACAGGCCAATTTCGCCCGCATCAAGCAGGAAATCAATGCCAAGGTCAAAGAAGAAATCGACCAGCAGCAGCGCGAATACTACCTCAACAACCAACTCAAGACCATCCAGGAAGAACTGGGCATGGACGAGACGGAGGATTTCAAGCGCTTCAGCGAAAAGGCCAAAGAGAAACACTGGTCCGAAGAGACGCAGAAATTGTTTGAGAAGGAACTGGCCAAACTGGAGCGTTACAACCCCAACTCGCCCGACTACAGCATCCAGTACAACTACCTCGACTTCCTGCTGAGCCTGCCCTGGGGCGAGTACAGCGAAGACAACCTGGACCTGCAGAATGCGCAGAAAGTGCTGGACGAAGACCATTACGGGCTGGACAAGATCAAGGAGCGCATCATCGAATACCTCGCCGTCCTTAAATTAAAAGGCAATATGAAGTCTCCCATCCTGTGCCTCTACGGGCCTCCGGGCGTGGGCAAGACGAGTCTGGGCAAGAGCATCGCCCGGGCGCTGGGCCGCAAATATGTGCGCATCGCCCTCGGCGGCATCCACGATGAGAGCGAAATCCGCGGGCACCGCAAGACCTACATCGGCGCCCTCCCCGGCCGCATCCTGAATGGCATCGCCCGGGCCGGCACCTCCAATCCGGTCATCGTACTCGACGAGATCGACAAGGTAGGCGCCGACTACAAGGGTGACCCCGCCGCCGCGTTGCTCGAAGCGCTCGATCCGGAGCAGAACACCAATTTCCACGACAACTATCTGGATGTCGATTACGACCTCTCCCATGTGCTCTTCATCACCACCGCCAACGGCATTTCCACCATCCAGCCGGCCCTGCGCGACCGCATGGAGATGATCAATGTGACGGGCTACCTGGCCGAAGAGAAGATGGAAATCGCCAAGAAGTACCTGATTCCCAAACAAATCGAAGAACACGGCCTGAAGAAAGGACAGTTAAAACTGGACAAAGGCGCCCTCAACACCGTCATCAACGAATACACCCATGAGTCGGGCGTACGCGGCCTGGACAAACAGATTGCCAAGATCGCACGGGTGACGGCCAAGAAGATCGCCCTCGGACAGGAACGTCCGGACACCATCAAGAAGGAGATGCTCAAAGAGTACCTGGGCCTGCCCGTCAGTTTCCACGACAAGGTCAAAGGCAACGAGGGAACAGGCGTCGTCACCGGCCTGGCGTGGACGGAAATGGGCGGTGAAGTGCTCTTCGTGGAAAGCAGCATCAGCGAAGGCAAGGGCGAACTGTCGATGACCGGCAGCCTGGGAGACGTGATGAAAGAATCCGCCACCATCGGCTACAAGTACATCAAAGCCCATCCCCAACTGGCCGGATTGGACTACAAACAATTCTCGAAAAAGGACATCCACATCCATGTTCCCGAGGGGGCGACTCCGAAGGACGGTCCTTCCGCCGGCATCACGATGGTCAGTTCGATGGTCTCGGCCCTCAGCGGCAAGGCGGTCAAAAGCGGCATCGCCATGACCGGAGAGATGACCCTGCGCGGAAAAGTGCTTCCGGTGGGCGGCATCAAGGAAAAAATCCTGGCCGCCAAACGGGCGGGCGTCCACACCATCGTCATCAGCGAGGACAACCGCAAAGACATCGAAGACATTCAGGAAATCTACATCCGGGGCCTGAATTTCGTCTATGTACGCAGCATTGACGATGTCCTGTCCTTCATTTTTGAATAATTGACCGAACTTTACTAAATTTGTCGTCTCAAGACCTGTATCGGAACGGGACTTGGGACGACAAAATATGAATGTAAACATAGAAACAAGTTGGAAGGAAGTCCTGCAGGACGAATTTGAACAAGCGTACTTCCGGGACATGGTCGCCTTTCTCCATCAGCGCAAGGAGGAAGGGGCCGTCATCTATCCCAAAGGACGGGACATTTTCAAAGCCTTCGCCCTCACACCTTTCGAGCAGGTCAAAGTCGTCATTCTCGGCCAGGACCCCTACCATGGCCCCGGCCAGGCGATGGGACTGTCCTTCTCCGTTCCCGATACGGTGCCCGCTCCCCCTTCTTTGAAAAATATCTTCAGGGAAATCGAAAACGACCTGGGCGTGCGGATGACGGGGCGGCACAACCTGGAGAAATGGGCCGCACAGGGCGTACTGATGCTCAATGCCGTCCTCACGGTCGAAGCAGGGCAGGCCGGCTCGCACGGACGCATCGGCTGGCAGACCTTCACCGACGCGGTGATCGCCCGGCTGAGCCAGCGGCGAGACGGCCTCGTCTTCCTGCTCTGGGGCAATTTCGCCCGCAGCAAGAAAGCCCTCATCGACACATCCCGGCACCTGGTGCTGGAGGCCGCCCACCCGTCTCCCCTGGCCGGCGGCGCCTTTTTCGGATGCCGGCATTTTTCCAAGACCAACCAATGGCTCACTTCGATGGGCAAAGAACCGATAGACTGGACATTATGAACAGAACCGCATTGTTCCCGGGCTCGTTTGACCCTTTCACCGCGGGACATTTGAATATCCTGAAAAGGGCGCTGACGATGTTTGACAAGGTCGTGGTGGCCATCGGCATCAACCGGGACAAGAGAGGCTTCTTCGACAACGAGAAGAAACTGGACATCTGCCGCCAGGCCACCGCCTCCCTGGGCGAGCGCGTGGAAGTCATCTCCTACGATTGCCTGACCATCGACATCTGCCGCCGGATGGGCATCCACCACATCATCCGCGGGGTACGGAACATGGTGGATTTCGACACCGAAAAGAGCATCGCCGACGCCAACCGGCACATCGCTCCCGACATCGAGACCATCATCATCCCGACCAGTCAGGAATACGCCCACATCTCCTCTTCGGCCGTGCGCGACATCATCAGCCACAATGCCGATGCCTCCGATTTCCTGCCGGAAGGCGTGAAGTTATGAGCGGCCTGCAAAGCAGAAAGACCGGACTGTGTGCCAGGCTCGGCCGGATTGCGGCAGACTGGCGGACGGCAGCGCTTACAGCGGCAGGCCGGCTGATGACCGTGTCCGTCGCAGCACTCCTGCTGCTGGCAGGAGGTCCCGTCAGCGCACAAGTCCGCAGCGCCGGAAGCGGACCGGCCCGCAGCGGCCTCGACTCGCTCGGACGGCTGCTGGACGAGTACACCAAGGCCCTGGTCTCATACGGGGCCGCTTTCAAGAACGGGGAATGTGACGCCATCATCGCTTCCTGCCACGACAGCCTCACGCGGAACTACACCGCCCGTTACCTTTTCCGCCACTACAACGACTCTCCCCTGATGGGCGACGAGACCGTGGCCATCCATTTGTATGACCGCTGGTTCAGTGAAAGCGGAAAGACTACGGCCGGAAACGAGTCCGGGCCCGAGGTCCGTTTTGAGAGCGAAGACGAAGCCTTTTCCGCCAAGGTTTTTGCCGATGCCAACCGTCAGTCCCTGCTGGGGATGCCGGCACCGCCCCTGCGGCTGCAGGACAGGGATGGCAACGATGTCCTGCTGTTCGGCGGGGCCTCCGGCAAGACTTCCGGCGCGGCGGCCGGTGCGGATTCCGGCGCGACGGCCGACAGACGCTTGAAAGTCCTGTACTTCTACGCCACGGACTGCGCCGTCTGCAAACTGTACTCCAGACAACTCCAGACCCTCCTGCCCCGCTGCGGACAAAAGATCGACCTCATTACCGTCTATACCGGCCGGGAGCGCGAAACATGGGAGCAGTATGTGCGCGAGCGCCTCAGTTGGGAGACGGCGGATGTCCGCCACTTCAACCTGTGGGATGCCGACGGCAACGGCGATTTCGTCACCCGCTATGGCGTCCTCTCCACGCCCCGTCTGTTCCTCATCGATGAAAGTGGCACCATCATCGGCAGACGCCTTGACCCCGAAGCCCTCCGCATGCTCCTGGAAGTCGTCGAACAGGACAATCACTATGCATACGGAGGCAAAGAAAGCCGGCAACTCTTCGAAGGCCTGCTGCCCGTCGATGACCTCAGCATCCCCGCCGTCACCGAAACGATGGACTTGATCCGACGCATCAGTTGGGAAAAAGGAAATCCTGCGACGGAACGCCACATGGCCGGCGACCTGCTTTACTACCTCAACAGCCACGATGACGAAACATCCATCGAAGTCTGCGACTGGTTTATCCGCGAATACATCCTGTCCGGCAAGATGGACTGGAAAAGCGCCAACGACAGTCTCAGCGTGGTCCATCTCGCATCGTTCCTGCAAGAACTCCGCAGCAAAGCCGCTCCCGGCTCTCCCCTCCCCGCCGTCAACGCCTATGTTGAAGAAATCGCACCTGCCGCCACCTCTGCGACCCGGACCGGGCTGAAAGGAAAGTTCCGCCTCGACAGGCTCAAGAAGCGCTGCCGGCTCAAAAAGCGGGAAATGGTCCTGATTTTCTACGATCCGGCCTGCAGCGAATGTAAAGACCAGATTGCCAAGGCGCAGGCGCTCGCAACGGGAGCCGGCCGGTCAGCAGATGATGCCGGGACCCCGGCAGGCAAGGCAAAAGATGACACTCCCGCAGTGATACTCATCAATGTCGAAGACAACCTGGAGCGCCTCTCCGAAAAGGAGCAGGACGCCCTTCTGGAAGCCTTCGACCTTTCCACTCTCCCCCACCTCATCCGAACGGATGCCGGCGGCCGTATCACGCGCCGCTACTTCAAACTTTGATCGTTTTCAAACGGATCCGTCGCACGGACCCGTCAACGCAGCGATTGCAAATGTCCCAGGGGATTGGTGACGATGGCGGAGCGATGGAGCGGAACGGGGACGGAAGAGCCGGAGTCCGAAAGAGCCTGTTTCAGATAACGCAGCAGCAAGTCCATCGTATATTGTTCGCTCTCGTAATGTCCGAGGGCGACCAGCATACAGCCATCCGCCTCAAAATAATCGTGATAGCGAATTTCGCCGGTGACATAGCAGTCCGCCCCGGCCGCAACGGCATCGCGGATCAATTCTCCGCCGGAGCCGCCGCACAGGGCCACGGTACGGATCAGCCCGCCAGATTCCGAGCCCTTATCCTCCTTCCGAAAGCCGGAACAGGACCAGCGCAAGGCAGGTGCCGCAAAAAGGTCCGCCAGCCGGCGGGCAAAGGCTTCGGGCTCCATCGCTTCGGGCAGCACGCCGATGACGCCGCTGCCGGGGACCGTCGCAGGACTGCTGGACGGAACGGATGAACAAGCCGCCGGGCTGTCAGAGGGGATGACGGGACAGGCATTTGAATTGCCAGAGGGGGCAGAAGCAGCGCCGGTATCGGATGCGGGAAGCGACGGCAGAGACACCAGCGTACGCACTTCCCGGAGTCCGATGCGGGCGGCCATTTCCCAGGAAACACCGCCGGGCGCATTGTCCAGATTGGTATGCGCCGCATACAGGGCGACGCCGTTGCAGAGAGCCTTGGCGACGCAACGCTGCTGATAACTCGCGCCGGTGACATTTTTGAGCGGACGGAAAATCAGGGGATGGTGCGCCACGACCAGGTTGCAGCCCCGGGAGACCGCCTCGTCGATGACCGCTTCCGTGATGTCTATACAGACCAGCACACCCGCCACTTCGGCTTCACGGCCGAGCGGGGCGCCGGCTTTGTCAAAAAGGGCGACCTGCAGCCCGCTGTTGTCATAATCTTCCTGCCAGCGCAGCGGAGCCAGCCGTTCCAAGGCATCCGTAATCGCTCCCAGTGTCATAACTTTTCCATTTCCCGCGAAGATACGAAAAAATTTTTAGCCCTACTCCATCAACAGGGTGACAAACAATTCATTGATTATCATTCGATTATTATAAAATGACCTATTCATTATTGCGCAGGTCATTTTTACTTATTCAATTATAGCACAACGACTTAACAATCACCCCCCCCCTCAAAAAAAATAGAGGTCGGCCCGAAACGAGCCGACCCCTGAATGTGTATCGTACAGTTATACCCTTCCGGTATATCCTTCTCGGTTGCTGTCCTACAGGAAAATGTACTTGAGGATGAAGAGGACGGCGAGAATCCACATCATCGGGCTGATTTCCTTGTACTTGCCGGAGAGGGCGTAGAGCACCACATAGGCGATGACACCGATGAGGATACCGTCGGAGATGGAGTAGGCAAGGGGCATCAGGATGAGGCAGAGGAATGCCGGGATGCTCTCACGATAGTTGAGCCAGTTGACCTTGGTGACAGGCTGCATCATCATCATACCCACGATAATGAGGGAAGGAGCGGTGGCGGCACCGGGGATGGCGAGGAAAATCGGAGAGAAGAGCAGCGCGATGGCAAAGCAGACGGCTGCCGTGAAGGCGGTCAGGCCCGTACGGCCACCCGCACCGACACCGGCGGCACTCTCGACATAGGTCGTGGTGGTGGATGTTCCGAGGCAGGCGCCGCAGACCGTACCGACCGCGTCAGCCATAAAGACCTTCTCGGCGTCCTGGATATTGCCTTTCTCATCGACGAATCCAGCCTTCTCGGCGACGCCGACGACCGTACCCATCGTATCGAACATATCGATGAAGAGGAAGGTGAAGACCACGACAATCATATCAACCGAGAGGATATGGCTCCACTCGAATTTGCAGAAGATGGGAGCGACGCTGTCGGGAGCCTTCATCACGCCCGTGAACTGCGTCAGGGCCTGGCCCGTGGCGGGATCCTTGATGAAGATGCCGATGATGGCCGTGGCGAGGATGCCCAGAAGGATGCCGCCGCGGACGTGAAGCATCACGAGGGTGCCGGAAATCACCAGACCGATGACGCCGAGGAGGGCCTTGCCTTCGGTGAGTTTGCCCAGGCCGACAAGGGTGGCGTCATTGTTGACGATGATGCCGGCGCTCTGAAGACCGATGAAAGCGATGAACAGGCCGATACCGGCACCGATGGCGTGTTTGAGGG
>CAMNQO010000026.1 GCA_946549475.1 uncultured Bacteroidales bacterium | reverse complement strand
GCCTCTTCATCCACGCGGATGCCCATAATGGACACTTCAAAGGCGCTTTCGAGCACCGGATTCCACAGAAGGATGTCTCCGTTGAGACCCTTGTACTCCATCCGGCCGCCCTTGCCGTCCGGCCCCCAAACCCCGTTGGGCGTGCTCCAGTCGTCATAGTCGGCGGCACGGCCGTCGTGGATGCTCCCGTCGGGGAGTTCTCCGCCGATGCCGATGATGAACACGGCCTTATGCTCCTTGACGATGGCCAGTTCGCGTTCTTTGGCATTCAGTCCCGGGTAGCGCTGCTGCAACTCTTCGGAATGGATGAAGAAGATATCGTCGGGCAGCATCGGCCCGATCTGCGGGAACTCGACATAGAGTTTGTTTTCGGTGACCTTGATGGCCTCGTAGATACGCCGGACGGTCTTTTTGAGGTAGTCCAGCGTGCGGTCTTCCTTGCGGATGACCTTCTCCCAGTCCCACTGGTCCACATAGATGGAATGGATATTGTCCAGTTCCTCGTCAGGACGCAGGGCGTTCATATCCGTATAGATGCCCCGGCCCGGGCCGATGCCCATTTCCCCGAGTTTGAGCCTTTTCCATTTGGCGAGGGAGTGGACGACTTCCGCCTGCCGCTCGTCCATGTCCTTGATGGGGAAGCGGACCGGTCTTTCGACGGAGTTGAGGTCGTCGTTGATGCCGGTGCCGGTCAGGACGATCATCGGAGCGGTCACGCGCAGGAGGGCGAGTTGGGCGGACAGGTTGGTCTGGAACATATCCTTGACGGCCTTGATGGCCTTCTCGGTGTTTTCCACGGACCCCAACAGGTTGTTGTAGTTTTTCGGAAGATAGAGGGACATAGTGCAATATCTGATTGTTTTAGGATTCGACTTCCTTGACGAGCCTGCGGGCAAGGTCGAGGTAATACAGACCGGCTCCTTCATCGCTCATGGCGGCCGGCTCTCCCGTATCTGCTCCCTCGCGGATGCGCTGGATGAGGGGAATCTGCCCCAGCAGCGGCAGGCCGTATCGGGCGGCCATCTTCTGTCCGCCGTCTTTGCCGAAGATATAATACTTGTTGTCCGGCAGTTCGGCCGGCGTGAACCAGGCCATGTTTTCCACCAGGCCGAACACGCGTTTGTTCACGCTTTCGTTCAGGAACATATTCACTCCCTTCTCCACATCGGCGAGGGCCACATCCTGCGGTGTCGTGACGATGACGGCACCCTCCATCGGGATGTCGTGGACGAGGCTGATGTGGATGTCGCCCGTTCCGGGAGGCATGTCGATGAGCAGGAAGTCCAGTTCTTCCCACCGGACTTGGAGAATCATCTGTTTGAGGGCGTTGCAGGCCATCGGGCCGCGCCAGATGAGGGCTTGCTCCGGGGGAGCGAAATAGCCGATGGACATCCACTTGACCCCGTATCTTTCGATGGGGAGGATGACCTCTTTCACGGTGCCGGATCCGTCCATGGCTTCCTCCTGGAAGGCCTGGGGGGCGTCGTCTTCCGTCTGCGTCATCTTGGGGACGGAGGGGCCGTAAACATCCGCATCGGCGAGTCCGACCTTGTAGCCCAGGCGGGCGAGCGCTACGGCCAGGTTGACGGCGACGGTGGACTTGCCCACGCCGCCCTTGCCGGAAGCGATGCCGATGATATGGCGGACCTTTTCGATTTCTTCCGTTCCGAGATCCAGACCCGCTTTCCGGGGCTTGGGCTCTTCTTTGACGATGGTCTCCACGAGGATTTCCTTCTCCTTGCCGAAATGCCGTACGAGGGCCGCCCGGGTGCTGCCGACAAGGTATTCGGCCAGGGGGTCCCGGTGGCGGGGGAAGGCCAGTACGACCACGATTTTATCCCCGTCCACGCGGGCCCGGTCCACCATTCCCAGTTCGACGATGTCCTTGTCTCCTTTGGCGGGATGCTCCACCTCTCTTAAAATATCCAGAATATCCATGTCTGACCTTGATTAGGGTTGCAAAAGTACGGAAAAAAGCCTAATTTTGCAGATAAATCAATAAAAATACAACTATGAAAAAAAGTACTAAAATCTGGATCGGCCTCACGGGTGTCCTGCTCGTGGCCTTGGGAATCGTTTGCATCTGCAATCCCGTCGAGACGCTGTTCGCCAGCGCTTGGATTATCGGTCTGATGACACTCTTTTCGGGCATCTCCACGCTGATATTCACCCTGAATACGCAGCTCTTCCTGCCCAACAGCGGCACGCGCATGCTCTCCGCGCTCCTGCAGATCGTCCTGGGTCTTTTCTTCCTGGCCCACAGATGGGCGCTGACGGCCTCCCTTCCCGTTGTCTTCTCCGTGTGGGTGATGGTGGAAGGCGTCATCCTCGCCGTTGACTCCTTCGACTTCAAGAAAGTGGGCTTCCGCGGCTGGTGGTGCATCTGCCTGATGGGCGTCGTGGCGGCCGTGCTGGGCTGCCTGGGCCTGCGTTATCCCGCCGATGCGGGCATGACCCTCTCCCTGCTGATCGGCCTGTCCGTCATCTTCAGCGGCATCGCACACTTTGTCGCCTTGTCCGGTATCAGCAAAGTCGAGAAATTTTTCAAGGGCTGAAAACGCCGTCAGGCGTAGCGTAGCACGCGAAAAGGAAAGCCGGCTAGCGCAGCAGATTGTCATTCTGGGCGGTGAAGACAGCCTCGGTGATGTTTTCCACGCCCATCTTGAAAAACAGTTTGCGCTTGTAAAACTTGATGGAATCGATACTCTTGTCGAGTTTGTCCGCGATTTCCTTCATGATATAGCCCTGCGAGGACAGAATCAGAATCTCCCGCTCCGTTTCGGTGAGGGAGATTCCTTCTTTATAGTGCCATACATGTTTTTTCAAGGAATATTTGTAATAATCCAGGTGGTGGAGATGGCGCAGGGTGGGATGTCCGGCTTCCTTGCGCGATGACAGGGACAGCGAACACAGGGCCAGCCAGATTTTGCCCTCCGGCGTCATATACAGCGGTGAGACCTTGCAGTGCAGCAGGCGCCGTTTCTCTCCGCTGCAGATAAAAAAACTGTAGGACAGCGACCAGTCCCGCCGCTCTTCCGGCGGAAAACTGTAAAGCAGTTCGAGGGCTTTGTCCGTGATTTCGAGGTGCATCTGCTCTTCCTCTTCCGACAGATATTCAAAGTGGGGACAGTCGCGTTCGAGGACCTTTTCTTCAAAGGTCACGCCGAACACTTGTTGGGAATATCCGGACAGGAACAGCATGTTCTGTTTGTAAAAATCCACGATAAATACAGGCTGGTTGAAGTTTTTGGCGAAGGCTTCAGCCAGTTTGATGATGCCGTCTTTATGCTTGTACAGGCGTTCGTCGAGGGTGGTGAGCGCCGTGCGTGCGTTGAAAAAATCTTTCAGACAGAGTGACATGGCTTCAAAAATTAGGGTTAAACGGACGAAGATATGGTTTTTCGGCAGAACTTGCAAGTCCGGCAGCCCGCCACACCCCCGGAGCGCACAAAAGATACCCCCAAAGATAGCGCTTCCGACCGTGTGATTTTTTTCAGACTTAACTATTTTTGCGGCCGATTTCGATTTCCCCGAAATGAATAAACAACTCTTTTATACTGCTTTAACCTGCGTTCTCCTCTCTTGTGGTACTGCGTACGCACAAGATTTTGCCATGAAAACGCGCCTGACCCATCTGGCGACGCTCTCTTTTGACGCCGGGGTGGAGTGGGGGCTGTCCTCCCGCTGGACGGCGGAGCTGTCGGCGACCTACAATCCCTGGACGTTCAAGGACAACACGAAATGGAAAATCCTGATGGCCGGGCCCCAGTTCCGGTACTGGCCCTGTCAGAAATTCATGGGCTGGTTCATCGCCCCGTATGCGCATGGCGGAGTTTTCAATATCGGCCATGTCCCGCTGCCCGGGTTGTACGATGTCCGGAACGAAGGCTGGTTCGTCGGAGGCGGTCTCGGAGCCGGCTACCAGGTGATATTGTCCCGCCATCTCAACCTGGAGCTGGAACTGGGCGGCGGGTACGCTTTTTCCCGCCATGACACGTTCCTGTGTCACACCTGCGGAGAAAAGTTGGCGGAAAACCAACCCAACCATTATTGGGGGCTTACCAAGGCCCATATCGCCCTTGTTTATTGTTTTTGAAAAGAACCTATGCTGAAAAAGTACCTTTTTCTTTTTTTCTTCCTGTATGCGCCCGTTGCCGTGGCGCAGACCCTTGTCGCCGACGGCGTGCAAGTCAGGGACCTGGCGCTGGACCGCCGGTCCGACACGGTCTCGCTGTCTCTGGTGCTGGATGTCTCTTCTTTGAAAATCAAAGGGGCGCGCTCCCTGGCGCTCACTCCGGTCCTCAAGGCTCCCGGGCAGACGCTGGACCTCCCTTCCGTGGAAGTCATGGGCGGGAAACAATACATTTATTATATGCGGAACAAAAAATCCGGGACCACCGAGGTCCACCGCAGAAATCCGGGCGCCCTGCAACAGATTCCTTACACGGCTTCTTTTCCCCATGAGCCCTGGATGGACAACGCCGCAGTGTATCTGTCCGCAGCCAGGCGCCATTGCTGTAAAGGTTCTGCCGCCCGGGAGACCCTGCTCGCCCAGGCCGCCTTCGCCGCCCCGGCGCCCGACAGGCTTGCAGCCGACGCGGCCCGCATCCGTTCCGTCAAGGGAACCGCCTATGTGGACTTTCCCGTAAACCGGTGGGAGGTAAAAGAGAATTTCAGGAACAATGCTTCCGAACTCTACAAAATCTTCCGGACCATCGAGGAAATACGCGCCTCGCAGGATCATGCCATCCTTGCCATCCGCCTGACCGGGTACGCATCGGTCGAATCTTCCTGGCTCATGAATGCCAAACTGGCGAAAAAGCGCTCCGAGGCCCTCAAGGAGTATATCTGCGAACACCTGTCCATCCCGCAGGACATCGTCCATGTGCGTTCCGTGGCGGAGGACTGGGAGGGGCTGCGCGACTTCGTGCAGAAGAGTTACCTGTTCCGCAAGGATGACCTGCTCTCCCTGATTGACAGCGATATTGTACCGGACCACAAAGAGATGATTCTCAAGATGGATTTCCCGGCCCAATACCGGATTCTCGAGCGAGATTGTTTCCCGCTGCTCCGGCGGACCCAATATGAAATAGAATACCAAATCAAAACCCTTCAAAATGAAAATTAAAAATCTCTTTCTCGCCGGTCTGGGCCTGCTGGCCCTGACCGCCTGTTCCAAGGAACACGGACACCAGGCGGAGGACTCCTCCTCTTCCAAGACCTATCTCACCGTACAGTTCGGCGTTTCTTCGCCGCGTACGAAAACCGACAATTCCGGCTCGCAACTGGATGGTACCGTCGCGGAGAGCAATGTCTCCCAGGCCGTGGTCTATCTGGTCCAGAACGACCAGGTCAAAGCCATTCTCAGCGTGGATTTGCTGAACAAGATTGCGCATGCCGGCTACGATGACGGTTACGAATCTTCCGTGCTTTCGACTACCGCTGCCCTGGGTACATATCAGCTGTACGCTTATGCCGGCTCCAGTACGGACCCGTTCGGCTACAGCATCGGCGACACCTGGCAGGGAGCCACGCCCCAGACCTTCGAGGCAGCCGTCCGGTCCGGCGTCTTGAATGCCGGCAACACGGCGGCGCTGGACAATGAATTTCGGATGTTCAGCCAGCATGACGCCAGTGCGTCAGGCTCCGTCATCCCGACCGTGACTCTCACGGCGGCCAACAATACGACGGCCAATCCGGCTGTCGGCGGGACCATTTATCTGGACCGTATCACCGCCAAGGTGACGGCCGGCGAGGATGCCGGGATGAGCGTCGGCAGCAATGTCGCCAACGGGGCGTTTGCTTCGGCCAAAGCCTGCGTCGATGGCATGTACCCGATGTCCGCAGCCAAGACGACCTATATCCAGCAACAGTGGTCGGACCATGCCATGACCCGGCTGCTGACTCCCTCCACCGAGCGCTACGGATTCGTCAACAACCATTTCACCTCCGGCAGCGAGACGGCCTACGCCGATATCCGGAAAAGCGGCGACACCTACAGTTCCGTGGCCGTCGGGGATGTCGCCGGCCGCCTGATTCCTCCCGGCGATGCCTGCTATATGCTTGAAAATGTCGCGGAGGCGACGCCGGTCTGGGGCACGACCAGCGGGGTTGTCTTCAAAGTAACGCTCGACGCGGAAGGGAACGGCTCCCCCTCGACTTTCTTCGGCTACAACAACAATTCTTCGCACTTCCTGACCCTGGCTGCTCTCCAGACAGCGTACCCCAACGCCCTGGATGTATTCGGCCACAAACTCCCGGACGGGGTCACGGACGACGATGCGGCCAACCTCGCGGCCGCGCAGGCGCTTCTGGCCTCCGATGTCGCCCGATTCCGCGCTCTGACCAAAATCAATGTGTTCGAGGACGGAGCGATGTACTACACCTATTTCATCAAAGACAACAACTACAACACCTACGCGATTTTCCGCAACACCTGGTACCAGTTGCTGGTCACGGAAGTGACCAATTTCGGCGACGACATTCCCGGCGGGTGGATTCCGGACGACCCCACCGTCAATCCGGATCCGGGTACGCCGGTCGTGGACGAAAAGTTGTACCTTCGCGTGAAATTGCTGGTCAACAAGTGGGTGGCTAACGTTACCCATGTCCATCTCGGCGAGTAGAATGATCAGACCGGCTTCTTTGACCCGGGTATGGGCCATCCTTGCTGCCTCTTTCATCTTTTCCTCTTGCCTCTTCGAGGACAGGACCTGCTGTTACTTGTCCGTAGGATTTACCTATACATACAATGTCAAAGAAGCCGATGCTTTTGCAGCGGAAGTCAAATCGATCGAACTGTATGTCTTTGATGCGGACGGTCTCTTTGTGGAGTCTTTCCGCGAAGACGCTCCGGACGGTTTCCGGAAGGAATACCGGATGCTCCTTCCGAGCCTGGGGCCGGGAAGTTATACCTTCGTGGCCCTGGGAAGGAACCGTGCCGTACCGGCGGCGGATGACGGTGAATTTCGTTTTCCTTCGCTCGAGCCCGGCAGGTCGGCCCTGACGGATCTCACCCTGCGGCTGAACACCCGCAGCGGAATCTCCGACAGGGACTTTGCCGCCCTGTACAACGGGGTACGGCCCTGCGAACTGAATAGCGGGGCGCAGCATGTGGATGTCCCGATGGGCAAACTGACCAACCGGCTCCGCATCGTCCTGATGCCCTATCGCGGCACGCAGACGCTGGAGGCGGAAGACTACCGCTTTGCCGTCGGCAGCGGAGCCGTCTGTCTGGACCACAAAGGGGACATGCTCACGGCCGTGCCCACCGTTTTCGGTCCGCATTCGTATGCCGCCAGTACGGCGCCTTCCGCCGGGGAAGACGAAGTGGGACAGGCGCTTGTCGCCGATTTCCACCTTTCCCGGCTGCTGGTCGCCGACGCTCCGACCCTGCATATTTCATCCCCCGGTGCCTCCGATGACATCGTGCGGGTCAATCTGGCCTGGCTTCTGTCTCTTCAGGGCATCGCCGAGCATCGCAGGGAATGGTCCGACCAGGAATATCTGGACCGGCAGGATGCCTGGTCCGTCACTTTTTTCATCGACGGGGGAAGTTTTATCAAATCACGGATTATCGTGAACGGTTGGGTGATTTCATTGGAGAATGTCTCGCTGGGTTAACATATTGTTGATTGCGTTTGTGGTCTGGGTGCTGCCATGCGGCTGCATCCGCGATTATCATGTCTGTCCCTGCGATGAGGAAGTCCGCTATATCCGGATGAGTTTCTCGGCGGGACAGATCCGGCCCGCCGTCAAATCGGCGGACGGGCACCAGGGGCATCCGCAGGAGTCGGCCTTCCATCAAATCCAGGTGTGGGTGTTCAATTCCGGTATCGACGAGCCGTCCGTCGCCTACAAGGAAGTCTCAGGGGAAGAACTGGCCCGTCTGACGGACAAGTACGGGGAAATAACCCTGACGATGCCCGTGGACCGGAGCCGGCTGACTGGCGGAAAACGGTTGGATATTTATGTGGCGGCGAACGCCGGCGGAGCGGGACTTGTCCTTCCGGCCCGGTCGAAGCCGTCGGAACTGGATGCCGTAGTGCTGCACAGATTCAGTCCTTCCGAGGCGGCCGGCGCCGTCCCATCGGGCGGTCTTCCCATCTCCCGGGTGGTGAAAGGGGTGGACGGGATGCAGTATCTTTCGACGGCCCGGTCCGCCGCGCCGCCGCTCAAAATCCCGCTTGTGCGGGCTGTTTCCAAGATCAAATTCTACATGGTCCGCCCCGTGGGCCTGGACGCTTCGACGGTTGAAAGGATCGTCCTCGACGGCAACAGCATCGGACGGGAAGAATACTTCTTTCCCGAGCCGGTCGCTTTCTCCGCTTCCATTCCCGATCCGCAGCAGGCCCGCATCCGTCCCGGGGGCGGCTATCATTCCACCCCGATCCAACTGATGCCGCAAGATACGGACATCTATTCCCATCCCGACCCCGAATACCTCAGGCGTTCGGCGACGGAGACCGTTGATGATTATGTCACAAGGGTCCATGCCGCCCGCGTCGCTCCGTTCGGCGTGACTTATCTGAAGGAGTCTGACCGCGCTGTAACGGGGACGGTTTACTACAGGATGGGCGTCAGCGGGCCGGTGGTCAGGGAAGAGCATTTCCGGCTGGATCCCGGGCTTTTCATCCGCAACCACGAGTGGATCGTGTATGTCTATTTCTCGAAAGACCGCCTGTATGTCTGTCCGGAAATCGCCCCCTGGACGGACGCGGGAGAATTTGCCTTTGACTGGAACTACACCTATACGCTCACCAACCGGACGGGCGCGGCGCAGACCCGCATCCTCGAAAAAGACGGGGATGACTTTGTCATGTGCGCCTGGGGTACGGGTACGGACGGACTCCCGTATTCTCCCAAACTCCAGCTCGAAGGGCAGTCTTCCATTCCCTCCGCTTCGCAGATGCGCCTGGTGCTGGACAATGCCGACTTCGGATTTGTCGAAGATGACGGCGGCGTGCTGTCGGAGATCAAAGATGATATAAGCCTGACGCTTGACACGACGCCCCGCTCCGTCGTTTTCTATGTCGTACCCCGGCATCCCTTCGATCTGGCCGGCCCCAATCCGGCCAATCCGCAGGCCCGGCTCAAAGTCCTTCTGACAAGCCAGGGACTCGCTTCCATCCGCCTGCCCTTCAATGTTACAGGTCTTCCGGGCGATACGGAGACCATCCGTTACCATTATGTTACACCGGACCAGTTCAGATAAGCAGACATGAAAAGCAGACTTCTTTTACCGGCGGCCCTCGGACTTGTTTTTGCCTGCAGCAAGGCGGAAACCGCACCCCAGACGCGCACCCTGACCCTGATCCCGGGCCTGGAAGACGGATATCAGACCAAGGCTACGGTCGCAGATGTCCCGTCGCTCAACGAACGGGCGCTCTCCGGCGGCCTGACGGTCTTTATCTCCGGCCACGGCGTTTTCCGGCGTTATACCGTCAGTGCGCCGCAGGCGGACCGGGCCAATTTCCTTACCCGGCAATGGAAGTACGACGGGATCATGCCCGGTTACACCTATGATGTCCATGCCGTCGCCAATCCTCCCGCCGCTTTGTCGCATATCGACAGCGAAGCGGCGCTGAAAGCCCTCGACACTGGCGTGGACAGTGACATCTACCGCCTGTATGATCCGCAAGCCGGCTCGTACGACCTCTCGCGCACGGCATCGAAACTGTTTCTCATGGATGCCACATGCAAGTGGACTCCGACGACCGAATTGGAACAGACCCTCAGCGTCACCTTGAAAAGGGCCGTGGCGAAGATAGAAATCCACTTCTCCCTCTCCCCGTCCTTGTCCGGATATGCCCTGTACGGCAAACCGCAGTGGAAATGGGTCAACTATGCGACCTGCGCCGCGATCCTGCAGGACGGCCGGCCCGCCGACCCCTGCCGGAGGACGACCCCCTACATGATGGATGTCCAGGCCAACACCGCCACGGAAGGCTTTGTCACCACTTACACTTATCCGCATACCTGGACGGATGCCGACGACGCAACGATGGTCATCCTCAATGTCCCCCTGCAGGACAGCGTGGGAAACATCATCCGCAACAACTACTACGCCATCCCCGTCGCGGACATTTCCGGTCCCGGTCCCTACTCTCTTGAAAGAAACACCCAATACCGGGTACACGCGCAACTCGAAACCCTGGGCAGTTCGGGAGAAAACGCATCCGAGCCGCCGGCCGGCTTGTTTTATGAAGTCATCCCCTGGACCTACCGGCCTGTCGTGGACGACATTCTGGTCGTCGGGCAGGAGGTGGACTACCTGATGGTGGATCCGACGGAAGAGGAAATCCGGGAAAAAGTCCTTTCCGGCGGCCACGGCCCCAAGACGATCCAACTGAATTACTGGTCTTCCGGGCCCGTTTCGGTGACGGCCGCAGAGGTCTATTACTACGACAAGGACAACAACAAGGTCGATGCCGCCGCCCTTTCTCCCGTCACGGTGGCAGTACGGGGGACGGACAGCGGGACGATAGATGTCACCAGCACGGCACTTTCCAACAATGCCGTCAAGTTTATCCGTTTCCGGGCCTATCTTACGGCTAACCCGGAACAGTATAAGGAGATTATAATCCGTCATTATCCCTTGGATTATATTCAGAATGTCGAAGGGCTCTGGTCCAGCCTCTCGTTGTCCGGCTGGGTGAACTGGACCACCGACCAGACCCTCCATTCTCCGCAGAAGACCTGTTCCAACAGCCTGTTCCAAGCCAAGGTGTATGACGGCGGGAAAATCCGCCGCATCGAAGAGCGCCGGCAGGGCTCTTCCTGGTACGCCCGTGCAGGCGACAGTTTTTCCCAACTGCATAACAACCGGATGTATGTGGTGCAGATTACCAGCACTTCCGACGACTATACCGTGGGACGGGTCACCCTGGACGCCGACCACATGTCCGCGGAACACCGGGTGTCTCCGGCTTTTCTCATCGCGTCCCAACTGGGAGCGACGAGCGCCATCTCGAACGCCCGTACGGCGGCCGCCCACTGCCGCAATTACAGGGAAGTGACAACAGACGGCCGGATCTATGACAACTGGCGGCTTCCCACCCGGGAGGAAATAGGCATCATCATGGGCTATCAATATACCTCCGACACCATAGACGAAGTCTTGTCCGGATCCCACTATTGGACGCTGGAGGGCAAGGCCGTATCGAAAACCAACCCTTCCAACCCTTCCGGCGATGCTGCCAGCGGATATGTCCGCTGCCTGCGTGATCTGGGCGAGGCGGAACTGGAACAAATCAATGTGCTCAACTGATATGGATGCTTTTTTACAGAGACTCGCGGCCTTGGCGCTCCTGACCGTGCTGCTTGCTTGTTCGACGCTTCCCCTACCCGAACGGGCGGCCGGCGTCTCCCTTCCTTTCCGGCTGGATGTTTCCGTACCGGGCGCGGTGCCGACCAAGAGTTCGGTTTCCGGGGCGGAAGGCATCCATGGCCTGCAACTGATCTGCTTTGACGAGAACGGCCTGTATGCCGGCCTGGGCTCCGCCTCTTATGTCCCGGCTTCCGGGGAAGATGCCGCCGGAAGTCTCGTCGGCTCCGTTCCCGGCCATACGGCTTGCATCCACTTCATCGCCAATGCCGGACTGGTCCCTTCCGCAGACTGGAAGTCCATGCCCGAAAGCGAACTCATCGGAAACCTCTGTGCAGACCTCTCATCCACCCACATCGTGTACTGGGGCTGTCACCGGGAAGAACATCCGGAAAATCTGGCCCTGTGGCTGGATGCGACGCCGAGGAGCACCATCCTGCTGCTGCGGGACAGGGCCAAGATTACGGTGGAAGCGCCCGATCCGGCTTGGGACCACAGTTCTGACCCGTCTGTCACGGAAAACATCGTGTCCCTTCGTTTTGCCGTATGCAACGGGAGGAGCGAAGGCAAGATCGCACCGTTTGACAAAAGCACGCTTTCGTTCGCCTACGACGCGCCCCTTACCCTGCCGTCCGGCCATCTCCGATACACAGCGGACGCCTCGCATCTGGTCCCGTGTACTGACGCGCAGTTTTTGTTTGAAGATGAAAACTCCCTTGAAAACAGCGTGAAAGTGATATTGGAGACCACTTACCTGCGGGGAACGGCAGGAAACATGAGCCCGGTGGTGAAGTATCACCAGGCCCTGCTCATGGACAGTGATTACGCCCTCTACCCGATACGCAGGAATCACCAGTACAATATCATCGTAGGCAATCTGCCTTCCTCCCTTGCCTATGACAGTTTTGAAGAAGCCCGGCAGGGCAGCCCTTCCAACAACCAGGTGGTCCTGGTCAAAGAGATTATCCCGCAGGTCAGTTCGGAAGGTTGCAGTCTCACCATTCTGGACGGAACGACGCACATCATCCAAAAAGAGCCGTCCGGAGGGCCCCTTTCCGCCGCCGTTGCGTTTTCGTTCCTGAAAAACGGGATGCCGGATCCGCTGACGGATATTTCCGATTTTACCGCCGAATGGCTGTCCAACAAATATGTTTCCGAGCCCGGTGCCGCGCTCACGCTCTCGGAAATCGCGGGACGGCCCGGTTATTTCTACTTGCATGTCCCTTTGTACCAGCCCATCACGGACGACCTGAAAGAAGGAAAGATATTATTGCGCAATACCCGTTACGGCCTGTCCCGCTTTGTCAACATCTATTCGATAACGGCCTTTGATTTCAACGCCTCGCTGGCGGAGTCGTCCGGCCCGGAGGAGCCCTTCGTACTCGGCTTTACGATTCCCGCCCATTTCCCTTCGTCCCTGTTCCCTTTCAAAGTCCGGATCCTGACGGAATCATTGACCCCTACCCCCGCCCAGAACGCCCAAAAGGCATTGGGGATTGAAGTCCGGGACACCGGACCCAAATATGGCGTCCCCTGGGACTTCTGCTACACATACGAGGTTTTTGAAGCCGGTGCTTATTCCGTCTCATTCGCCGCCCTGGACCCCTCTGTGACGGCTCCCACCGTCATCTTGGATGCGGAATACTTCGGGACGCTGGACGCCGCCGGCGAAAGGATTCTCGACTATGTACGCATCCATTGATGTGGCCCGGTTTTTTCGCCCGCTATCGCGTAATCCGCCCACCCTTATCCGGGTACTGATTTTGCTTTCGCAGGGGAGTAAAACGATCTTTCCGGACGAGGGCGACGTAGATCAGGAGGACGATGTTCATCATCAGCGAGTAGAGGATGGCGGGGATGGCCATCTGCTCGTTGGCGAAGATGAAAGGACTGGAGGCGATGGCGATGGCCTGGGCGGCGTTCTGCATCCCCACTTCGATGACGATGGTCCTGCGCTGGCGGCCGTCGGTCTTCATCAGGCGTGAAAGCAGGGAGGAGCATGCGACGGCCAGCAGAATCAGCGCGGTCACGCACATCCCCTCCGGCCAGTTTGGAAAACACATTGGACGAACTGCCTCCCGGACAGCAGGCAATCAGCACCAGCCCGATGAAAAAGACCGGCGGCAGATGCAGCGCCCAGGCCAGGGCGAGCGCAATGAGAGGAAGCAGAATCAGCTGCCCCGTCAGCGCGACGACGATGGGCCACGGACTGCGGAACACTTTCCCGAAGTCCTCGAACTTCAGGCTCAGTCCGAGGTCGAACATCAGCAGGGTCAGAATCGGAAGAACGACCCAGATAGCCATAAGCAATGTCGTCAGTCGTCTATGCCCAGCAACTTGCCGTCGGGGGAAAATTTCAGGTCGAGCCCG
>CAMNQO010000025.1 GCA_946549475.1 uncultured Bacteroidales bacterium | reverse complement strand
CATGTCTCAGATGGGCGATGGCAAAGTCGATGTCGTCATGGATCAATGACAAGATGACAGGGATTTCTTCGCGTGGCTTGTTCTCAATGGGGGTGTGTTCATCCACCAGAGGGACCCGTCCGTAAAACCAGACCAGGTCGAAATAGAACAGGGCCCGCAAAAAACGGGCTTCGCCCAGAATCTGGTTCTTGTCAGCCGGCGACAGGGATGTGATCGTTTCCAGCCCTCGGATCAGCGCGTTGCTGCGCGAAATGGCGAGCCAGTCCCGGGTCCATTTATACTCCGCCCACCAGCTGGAGGCCGTCTGCGTCCCCTTTCCAAATTCGTTCGACCATTCCCAGGTATGCGGATTGTACGAGTTATCCGACATGTTTTCGTAGGTGTAGGGCGTCATGTAGTTCTGATTGGCATCGTACAGGCAGTTGTAAACACCAGCCAGCAGGCTCCGGGCCTGTTCCATCTCCTGCAGGAAAGTGTCGGGAGAAGACTTGTCGATGGGGACCGTGTTCAGGTAGTCCGAACAGGAAACGGCCGGCAGAAAGAGCAGGATAGCGAGTAGAAGTTTTGATAAATTCTTTTTCATGGCTTAGAAAGTTATGTTGACACCGGCGGTGAAGGTCTTGACCAAAGGATAGGAGTAAATATTGCTCGTGCCATATTCGTTGTCAAATCCGGCTCTTTCGGGATCAAATCCCTTGTAACGGGTGAGGGTGAACAGGTTCTGTCCGCTGACAAAAACCCGCAGACCGGAAATACGGATCCGGTTCAGGAGCGTCCGGGGGATGGAATAGCCCAATTCGACATTCTTGCAGCGCAGATACGACATGTCTTCGGTATAGTAGGCCGACTTGATACTCGCCCGCTGGTTGTCGAGAAATAAGCGCTGATAGGTATTGTTCGGCCTTTCGGGCGTCCAGCGGTGTACCATCCACCCGGCCGTGTTGTAGTTGTTGTAGAAAGGAGAGACCAACTGGCCGGTGCTCCAGGCCTTGCCGCCGACGACACCCTGCAGGAAGACGGTCAAGTCAAACCCTTTGTACCGGGCCCCCGCAGAGAAGGAGAACAGGCAGTCGGGCGCGGGATTGCCCAGGGGAACGCGATCGTTTTGCATGTCAATGATGCCGTCTCCGTTCTGATCCTTGAAACGGATATCGCCGGGAACGGGGATGAGACCCGAATAGGAGTTGAGCGTATTGCCTTCCTCGTCAAAGCACTTCAGGTGATTGTAAATCTCTTCATCATTCTGGTAGATGCCCTCGACTTCGTAGCCGTACAGGGTGTTGATGGGCAGACCTTCCTGCAAGATGATGCCGAGGTTGTCCCGAAGCGTGGGACTCGTACCTTTCAAATCCAGGATCTTGTTTTTGTTGAAAGAGAAAGTTGCAACGGCGTGGATGTCCAGACCGTCGAGCAGTCCCCTTTTGTTGTAACCCAAGGTAAATTCACAGCCCCGGTTGAGCATCTTGCCGGCATTCATCCACGGGTCTTCGGTAAATCCGAAGGTTCCGGACACCGGCAACCGCATCAGGATGTCATCGGTCTGCTTGATGTAAAAGTCCGCCGACAGGGAGAGGGAGTCAAAAACCGTGAGGTCGAAGCCCAGATTCGTCTGCGTGGTCGTTTCCCAGGTCAGATCTTTGTTGGCAATGTACGACACGGCCGCGCCCGTCGCTTCCTGCTTGTCCCAAATATAATTATTGCCCCTGCCGCCGATGGACAAGATGTCCGTCCCGGCATACAGGCTCCATATTTTCTCATTGCCCAGTTGTCCCCAGGAAACGCGGATTTTCAATTCATCCAGCCAGGAGACATTGTTCTTGATGAAGGGTTCTTCCGCGATGCGCCATCCGAGCGAGACGGAGGGGAACAAGCCCCATTTGTGGTTGAGGGCGAATTTGGATGAGCCGTCATAGCGGATGTTGGACTCCAGCAGATACTTGTCCTTATAGTCGTAATTGAAACGTCCGAACAGGGACAAGGACCGGGAAAGAGATTCCCATCCTGAATTTTTCTGGGTCTCGGGGTCGCCCACTTCGAGGGCCGGCAGGTTGGCCGTCAGCCGGCTACGCTCTGTCTGATAGTACTTGCCGTCCCACTGCGACTGCTGTGCGCCGGCCAGCACTTTGAAATGATGGTCGTCCTTGACATCGATCCAATAGGAGAGGGTGGCATAACTGGACAAGGTCCCGTGGCGGTAACTGCTCTCCCGTATCAATGATTCGCGCGAGGAGTAGTCGCCGATGGTCTGCTCCCCATTGGGGCCGGTTTCAATGGTTTTGAGGCGGATATTGGGCGCATAAGTCTGCCGGAACTCCATATTGCGGTCGTAACTGACCGCTCCCTCCAGCCGCAGGTGCCGGGTAATGTCGAGGATGGCGTTGAGACTTCCCGTAAAACTGTTCGTGTTCTTGCTTGTGGCACCCCCGGCCTCGCGGGCGGCATCGTTGTAAAACCAGGAAGTCCAGCCGTAGCCCTCCATCTTGGCGACGACGGTCGGGTGCATCTGGACGATGCGGGCCAGCGTGGACTGGGTCCCGTCGATCAGGTCGGTCTGGTTGCCGACATAACCGGACAGATTGGCGGCGATTTTCAAGCGGTCGTTCAGAAAAGAGGAGTTAACATTCGAGCGGAAGGAATATTTCTTGTACCCCGTTCCCTTCAGGATGCCCTCCTGGTCCAGGTAGCCCAGTGACAGCGCATAAGACAATTTGTCCGTACCGCCGTTCATTTTGAGGTAATGGTTGTGCTGAAGGGCCGGTTTGAAATAGAATTCGGCCCAGTTGCGACTGGGGTACTCCGCCGGATTGTCTCCCCGCCGGAAATTGTCGATATATTCCTCGGTATGGGCCGGTTGCATTCCGGAGTTGATGCGGGCCTCGTTGTATAATTCCAGAAAATCGACGGACCCCAGCAGCGAAGGATAGCGGGTGACCTGCTGGACGGCCACATAACCATTGTATTCAATGGACATTCTCCCGCTTTTTCCTTTCTTGGTCGTGATCAGGACGACACCGTTGGCCGCCTTGTTGCCATAGATGGCGGCCGAAGCGGCATCTTTCAGGACCGTGATGGATTCGATGTCTTTGGGGTCCACTTTATCGAAAGAAGATTCAAACCCATCGACGATGATCAGGGGCGAAGAATCGTTCAGCGTACCGATACCGCGGATGACGATGGTGCCGCCATCCGAGCCGGGCTGTCCGGAATTTTGGGTGACATGCACACCGGTCACCTTGCCCTGAAGGGCCAGCGACACATCGGTAATCGGACGGTTCTTGAAGTCGTCGGTCGATACGCTGGCTACGGCGCCTGTCAATTTCTCCAAGCTGGTCGTTCCGTATCCGACGACGACCACATTGCTCAATTGGATGACATCTTCTTCCAGGACGATCGTCTGGAACCGGGCGGATGCGATGCGGACCGTATGGGTCTTGTAACCCAGAGAGGAGATTTCCAGCATGTCGCCCGTCCGGGCTTCCAGGGAGAAGTTTCCGTCCTGGTCCGAGACGGTGGCAGCAGCCTGCCTGTTCTGGATTTTGACAACGGCTCCGATAATGGCTGTGTTATCCACATCCACGACCTTTCCCTGAATGATAAGGTTCGGGCGCGACTGCGCGGATAGTGTTTGTGCCTGGAACAGCGCCATCAACAGGACAAGCCATCCGAGAGGCAAAAACCGTTTGTTACATTTTTTCATGTCGTTTAAATAGTTTTGGATGTTTTCGTGGCTAAAGGTAGCGCCGTACAGAAATTGGAAACGGATATTTTCGTACGGATTTTATGCACGAGAGCCCGTCCGGAAAAAAAGAAAAGAAGAAATGTACGGATATACATTCCGCACGAACAAACATGCAATCCGGGAAAAATAGTTATATTTGTGTGACTGCAAGATGATGATAAATACAATGAATATGAAGAAAATGATGGTTTTGACGCTGGCGCTTCTGTGCGCCACGACACTATTGGCGGGAAAAAAGGAGTACATCTGGCCGAAAGGCCGGATGCCGGACAGCCAGGCACAGCAGATTGCCGCCATGACGGACATATCCAAGGCGCCCGGATTCAAGGCCAAAGACTGGACGCGACCGTACCTGGAATGGTTCGAGGCCCCGGATCCGGCGGCAGACAACGACGCCTGCATGATTTTGATTTCGGGCGGCGCTTATAACAGTTGCTGCGATGTCGGACTGATTGACAAATGGCACAAAGAACTGACGGCCGCCGGCATCCAGTGCGTCAATCTGGTCTATCGCACGCCGCGTCCCGAAGGCCTCCCCATCTACCAAAGCGCATGGGAGGACGGACAGCGTGCCGTGCGGGTAGTCCGGTCCCAGGCTGCCAGACGCGGGTTCGACCCGGAGAAAATCGGTGTCATCGCCATGTCCGCCGGAGGACATCTGAGCGTATTGCTCGCCACTTCATCCCAGACTCCGGCCTACGGACGCATCGATGCCATCGACGACATTCCCTGCCACATCAACTGGGCCGTCGCCAATGCGCCGGCCTATGTGACCACGGACGGAGAGACAGGGACGAAGGCCACGCGGGATGGCTACGGCGCCGATGTGAGCATCAGTTCCGTTTTTCAATTTGATGAAAAGACCTGCCCGATGAGCCTGCATCACGGCGGAAAAGACCCCTACTCTCCCAACGGCTCTACCCTGATATACCGCAAACTGCGCGAAAAGGGAGTACCGGCCGAACTGCATCTGTATCCCGATAAGGGACATGGAGCCTACGGTCTGGAGCGGGCTCTTGAATTTATGACCCAGATGGGCTGGCTCGGTCCCCTTGCGCCCGAAGAAAAAATCATGGACCGTTATGCTTCCGACGAGGCGCGTGAAAGAGTCGTCAGACAGGCGGTCTGGCCCGAGGGGAAGACGCCGGATTGGCGTCAGGCGCAATGCCAGCCCTACATGGAATGGCATTTCCCCAAAGAAAGGAAGAGCCGGGCCATCCAGATCATCTATTCCGGGGGCTCCTACCAGGGCAACGACCCCGACGGATTCGAAGTCGCCCCCGTACGGCGTTTTCTGAATGGAAAAGGCGTGACCGTCGTTACGCTCAAGTACCGGACTCCCCGCCCCGAAGGGCTGGCCAAGCACACCACGGCCTGGCAGGATCTTCAGCGCACCATCCGCCTGGTACGCTCCAAAGCCGATTCTCTCGGACTTGACCCGGAACGCATCGGCATCATGGGGTCCTCCGCCGGCGGTCACCTGACCCTGATGGGGGTCACTTCCTCCCGGCACAACTCTTATCTGAAAATAGATGGCATCGACAAGATTTCCTGCCGGGTTGCCTGGGGCATCGGCATTTATCCCGCCTATGTCTTGCGCGACGGTTTCGACGGGCACAACACGAACGGCGGAAACGGAGAGGATGATACGCTGGCTCCCGAGTTTTCTTTCGACCTGGACACAGCCCCCATGCTCTTCCTGCATGGCGATGCGGACGGGTATGCCTCCATGGGCTCGGTCAAGGTCTGGGAGAAAATGCGGGCCATGGGAATCCAGTCCGAATTGCACACCCTAGCCCTGCGCAAGCACTGTTTCCAACGGGCTGCCACACCCGGAACGGGCAGTTACAACTGGATCGAACGCATCTGGGATTTCGTGCAGCCCTTCCTTTATTGAAACAAAATGATTAACTTTGCCTGTTTAACAAAGAATCATCGCTATGACTGGCAAGCAAAGTGAAAGAATCGCACAACTGGTCGGACGGCGTGGGAAAGCCGCCTTGGGAGGCGGCCCCAAACGCATCGAGGCGCAGCACGCCAAAGGGAAAATGACAGCCCGTGAGCGTCTGGCCGCCTTGCTCGACGAAGGCAGTTTTGAAGAATATGACATGTTCATGCAGCACCGTTGCACCCATTTCGGCATGGAAAACAACAAGGTGGACGGCGACGGCGTCGTGACCGGCTGCGGAACGGTGGACGGACGGCCGGTGTATGTCTATGCCCAGGATTTCACGGTCAGCGGCGGCTCCCTGTCCGAGACGCAGGCCCGGAAAATCTGCAAAGTGCAGGATCTCGCCATGCGTAACGGAGCCCCCTGCATCGCGCTGAACGACAGCGGCGGCGCCCGGATCCAGGAAGGCGTCTGCGCCCTGGCCGGCTATGGAGAGATATTCCAGCGCAACATCCTCGCCTCCGGCGTCGTGCCCCAGATTTCCGGCATCTTCGGTCCCTGCGCCGGCGGTGCCGTCTATTCCCCCGCCCTGACCGACTTCAACATCATGGTCCAGGACACTTCCTATATGTTCCTGACCGGTCCGGCAGTCGTCAAGAGCGTCACGGGTGAAGTCGTCAGCCAGGAAGAGTTGGGCGGAGCGCAGGTACATTCCACCAAGAGCGGAGTGGCACATTTCGCCGCTGCAAGCGAGCAGGAAGGCCTGGACCTGATTCGCCGGCTCCTGTCCTTCCTCCCCTCCAGCAACCGCGAGGCGGCCCCTTTCCGGGAAACCGCCGACCCGCCGGGCCGCGTGGACGACAGCCTCAACGAACTGATTCCCGACAACCCCAACAAGGCCTACGACATGTACAAGGTCATCGGCAGCATCGTCGATGACGGCGAATTTCTGGAAGTACACAAGAGTTGGGCGAAAAATATCATCGTCGGCTTTGCGCACTGCAACGGCCGCAGCGTGGGTGTGGTGGCCAACCAGCCTGCCGTCCTGGCCGGCGTACTGGACATCAACGCTTCCCGCAAGGCCGCGCGTTTCGTGCGTTTCTGCGACGCTTTCAACATTCCGCTGGTCACGCTGGTGGATGTGCCGGGCTTCCTCTGCGGCACGCAGCAGGAATACGGCGGCATCATCACCAACGGGGCGAAATTGCTGTATGCCTATGGAGAAGCCACCGTTCCCAAGGTGACGGTGACCCTGCGCAAAAGTTACGGCGGCGCACATATCGTAATGAGTTGCAAGCAACTGCGGGGCGATATCAACTATGCCTGGCCTTCGGCGAACATCGCCGTAATGGGGGCTGACGGGGCCGTGGAGATCCTCTATGGCAAGGAAATCAAGGCCGAGACGGATCCCGCCAGAGCGTCGGCGCTGCGGCAAGAGAAGAAAGACGAATACGACGCCCTTTTCTGCAACCCGTATGAGGCCGCGTCCTACGGCTATATCGACGACATTATCGAGCCGCGCAACACCCGCTTCCGCGTCTGCCGTGCCCTGGAGCAACTGGCCGGCAAGAGACAGGAACTCCCCGCCAAAAAACACGACAACCTGCCGTTATGACGACGACACTGGTACTATTGGATGTGGCGGCCAAGGCCGCCCGCATGGCCCAGCAGGATCCCTACGGCTGGATTATGACCCTCGTGGCCGTCAGCGTGGTATTCCTGACGCTTTTCCTGCTGCAATACTGCTACCGGTTCATCGGATGGGCCAGCACGAGAGAGGAAGCGCCCACAGGCGTTCATTCGCAGAAAGCGGCCCGGAGAAAAGATGCGGCAGGCAAGGCCGGAGCGGAAACGGAAGTCGCGGCGGCGATTGCCACGGCCCTTTCGCTGGAAGCATCCGGAGAAGTCCCGGCGGTCATCGGCCTGGCCCTGGACCGCTATTTCTCCGAATCGGTCCATGACAAAGAGAGTTACATCATCACCATCAAAAGAAAATATTGATTGTCTATGAAAACGTATAAATTCAAAATCGGGAACAATCCCTATACCGTGGACATTGAATCCGTCGAGGACGGTATCGCCAAAGTCAGCGTCAACGGCGTTGCGTACGAGGTAGCCATCGAAGACGACGGTGCTGCGCCGGCCCCCGCTGCCGCTGCAGCCGCTGCACCTGCCGCGGCGAGCGCCCCGGCTTCCGCCTCGGGTGCTGCCGCACATTCCGCTCCTGCGGCAGCGCCGGCAGCCGGTGCCGGCAAGAAAGTGACCTCTCCCCTTCCGGGCGTCATCCTCTCGGTCAATGTGGCTGTCGGAGATGCCGTCAAGGCCGGCGACAAAGTGGCCGTCCTCGAAGCAATGAAGATGGAGAACGACATCGAGGCCGAGTTTGACGGCACGGTCACGGCCATCCATGTGCAGAAAGGGGATTCCGTATTGGAAGGGGCTGCCATCGTAAGTCTGGGATAGCGCTGTATGGAGACCATCATCGAAAATCTATCCCAGTTCTGGCAATACACCGGATTTGCCAATGCGACCTGGCAGCATCTGGTGATGATTCTGATCGGGCTTACTTTCATCACCCTCGGCATCGTCAAAGAATGGGAACCGCTGCTGCTGGTCCCCATCGGTTTCGGAATGATCGTCGGCAACATCCCCCTCGTGGCCGGCCTGCAGGTCAGCATCTACGAACAAAACTCGGTACTCAACATCTTGTACCAAGGCGTGAGACTGGGCTGGTATCCGCCGCTCATTTTCCTGGGCATCGGTGCCATGACTGACTTTTCAGCCCTGATATCCCAGCCGAAACTGATGCTCATCGGCGCCGCCGCGCAGATCGGCATTTTCGGCGCTTATGTGCTGGCGCTCGCCTTCGGATTCGCCCCCAATGAAGCCGGCGCCATCGGCATTATCGGCGGTGCAGACGGCCCTACGGCCATTTTCCTGTCCTCCCGTCTGGCTCCGGAACTGATGGGCGCCATCGCGGTATCGGCCTATTCCTATATGGCCCTCGTACCGGTCATCCAAAAGCCGATCATGCTGCTGATGACGACCAAGAAGGAACGCCTCATCCGGATGCCTGCTCCCCGGGCCGTCAGCCAGCGCGAGAAAATCATCTTCCCCATCGTCGGCTTCATCCTCACCGCCTTCGTCGTCCCCTCCGGACTCCCCTTGCTGGGCATGCTCTTCTTCGGCAACCTGCTTAAGGAATCCGGCGTGACGCGGCGGCTGGCCGAAACGGCCCGCGGTCCGCTGATCGATGTAGTCACGACGCTTATCGGACTGACCGTCGGCGCCTCCACGCAGGCGGACGTATTCCTTTCCGCCAAATCCGTCATGATTTTCGGTCTCGGACTGCTGTCCTTCATCATCGCCACCACCTGCGGCGTAGGCTTTGTGAAGATTTGGAATCTCTTCCGGCCGGAAGGCAGCAAACTCAATCCGCTCATCGGCAATGCCGGTGTGTCCGCCGTCCCGGATTCCGCCCGTGTAAGCGAGACTGTCGGCCGCGAAGCCGATCCCAAAAACCATCTCCTGATGCACGCGATGGCCCCCAATGTCGCCGGTGTCATCGGCTCCGCCGTTGCGGCAGGTATTCTTTTGAGTTTTCTGGGTTAATCGTGAATCTGTATGACGAAGGCGTGGTGGTCTTCATCGGCCCACCGTTCTTCGTCCCAATCCGGAGAGCGGAACATTTGTTCCGGGAAGGAATTTTCATCTTCTTGGGAGGAAAGGGAAAATTCCAAATAACATATTGGATAGCCCTGGGCCAGGAAATGCTTCTCGTAGAAGGTCTGCACTTCAAACAGCGCAGGGTCGAGTGGCATCTCACAGAGCGATGCACAGGAGCCACCGTCCGCCGCAGATGCCGCAGCAGATGCCTGCGATACTGCGGGACGGGAAGCATCCGGCACAACTGCGGGACGGGAAGGCTTCAGAGCATAGAGGTCGTGGGTGGCAAAGCGGACCGGCAGTTGGTTGGCCTCGCAGAGGGCAAGCGTATATTCGTAGAGGTAACGGCTGTCGGTCTTCAGATGAATCGTTCCGCCGGGAGAAAGGAAACCGGCGTAGCGGCTGAGAAAACGGGGCGACATCAGCCGCTTGTTTTCGCGGCCGATCTGCGGATCGGAGAAAGTCAGCCAGATGGCGGAGACTTCCCCTGCGGCAAACAGCGAAGAGATGAACTCGATGCGCGTACGCAGGAAAGCGACATTGCCCAGACCATTCTGCTCGGCAAACTTGGCGCCCTTCCACATCCGGGCCCCCTTGATGTCGATGCCGATGTAGTTGATTTCCGGATGACGCCAGGCGAGCGCAACGGTATAGTCCCCTTTCCCGCAACCCAGTTCCAGCACAATCGGATGGTCGTTGTGAAAGAAATCCGCCCCCCAGCGGCCCTTCAAAGGATGGTCGCAGTGCAACACCTGGTCCAGTGCCGGCTGCACCATACAGTGGAATGTCGCATTTTCCGCAAACTTGCGCAGTTTTCCTTTACCCATACTGTCGTCTGTCTGGCCCCTGAAAATTAACGCTCGCCGTTGCCGCCGTTGCCGCCGCCGTTGCCGCCGTTTCTGCTGTTCCCGCCGTTGCGGCCGTTGCGGCCACGGTTTTTCTTGCGTCTGCGGGAAGTCTTGTCGAAACGGGTGATGCTGTCATCGCCGACGGCCGTGACAAACTCCGCAGGAGCCGGCTCGATATCGGCCTTGAGCGACGCCGGTTTCTGTCCGGCGCGGTTGAGCCGGATAATCTCCCGGACCTCTTCTGCGGACAAGGGGTAAAGATTGGACAAAGAAGACTTGTCGTAGGAGAAATACATCACCTCCCGCAAAATGTCCGTTTTCATCAGGAAAGCCTGACCATCCTCCAATTCGAGAGGCTCGCTGACCCGGGGAATCCGGGTACGGGCGTCGGCATAATTGGCCGTCTCATAATTGAGACAGCATTTGAGTTTGCCGCACTGCCCCGCAAGTTTCTGCGGATTGAGCGAGAGATCCTGCACCTTGGCTGCGGAAGTCGAAATCGACTGGAAGGTACAGATGTAATTGGAGCAGCACAGTTCCCGTCCGCAGACGCCCAGCCCCCCGATGAGACCGGCTTCCTGACGCGCACCGATCTGCTTCATCTCCACACGGATCTTGAACTCCTCCGCAAAGCGCTTGATGAGTTGGCGGAAATCCACGCGCCCGTCCGCAATATAATAGAAAATCGCTTTCGTGCCGTCTCCCTGAAACTCCACATCTCCGATTTTCATGTCAAGACCCAGTTCTGCCGCTATCTGACGGGAACGGATCATCGTTTCCTGCTCCCGCCAGGTCGCTTCCATCCATTTCTCAATGTCGAATGATTTGGCCTTGCGGTAGATCTTCTTGATGTCGGGAGAATCGGGCGCGATGTGTTTGGCGGCCATCTGGCACATGACGATGGGCCCCTCCAGCGTGACAATGCCCAGATCGTGGCCGGTCATCGCCTCCACGATGACGAAATCTCCGGTCTTGAGCGTCTGACCGGACGCATTGCGGTAGATGCCCTTGCGCGTATTCTTGAAACGGACCTCGAACAGGTCCTTGGCATCCTCCTGGCTCACGCCTTTGAGCCAGTCATACACCTGCAACTTGCAGCAACCGTGACGATAATCCACCTGCGGCTGGCTGCTGTTCTCTCCCGTGACGATACATCCGCGGGAGCAATCGTATCTTTTGTTTTCGTTGTCTCTTTCCATATATCATGTCCGGGACTCAGGCCCGGGTAATATTGATGCTCATCCGGTTGATCAAATCCGTAAAAAGCACCTTTTGGTTCACATTTCTGTCAATATAATAAACGGTCTTGTCCAGCACGGGCTGCAAGCGAGGCACAAAATTGCGCGGAAGCCGGCCGGCAAGCGAGCGGCACAATTCTCCACGGGAAGCCGTAGCATAGGACAGCCCGTCCATTCTCCGTTGTATCAGGAAAATTTTCCTGAGCATATCGGAGACAAAGATACAAAAAGCTTTTTGTTTTTCGCGGGAAGAAAGCGCAGCAAGTTGTTCGCCCACAGCCCAGGCATCAAGCAGCCTGTTCTCCAGCAAGGCCTGCACCAATTGTTCAAACCACTGCTCGAACTGCCGGCTGTCATCTCCGCTGCGCAAGGCATAAAGCGCCGCACCCAGACTGCCACCGCACACCCGCGCCTGCTCTGCGGCATCGGCCGGCAAAAGCCGCAAAGCGTCTTCAGGACTTGTCGGGTTCCAGGCATCCGCCGGCCGGCCGGCATAGCCTCTTGAAGCAAGGGCTGCGGCCATCTCCCCGACAGACAAAGGCGGGATGCGCAGGCTCTGGCAACGGGAAAAAATGGTCTGGAGCACCTTCTGCGGCTGATGCGTAATAAAGAGAAAAAGCGTCTTTTCGGGTGGTTCTTCGACCAGTTTGAGCAACTTGTTGGCCGCCTCCAGCCGCAAAGTCTCGGGCAGATAGAACACGACGAACTTCCATCCGCCCTCAATGGAGGTAAGCGCAAGCACGCGGGAAAGTTCTTTGGCCTCGGCTACATTGACATCCCAGGACTTGCCCTCAAGCCCGATGGCCTCCATCAGTTGCGGCTCCAGGAACCAGGGATTCTCCAGGGCCAGGGTCCTGAAGTCCGCCATGTACAGGTCAGATGTGATATTTTCCGCCTTGGTCTTGCCGCTTTTGCTGCCGGTGTTGGTCGGAAACACAAAATGCAGGTCCGGGTGGATGAGTTTGGCCATGCGGTTGCAGGCCGGACAATGGCCGCAACTGTCTCCGTCATGGGGATGCTCGCAGGCCAGGTACTGGGCATAGGCCAGGGAAAGGGCCAGCGCACCGCAACCGTCGTTTTCATAGAGCAGCATAGCGTGCGCGACCCGGCCGGAATCCGCCATTCCGACCAGCGCCTTTTTGAGGGCGTCATAACCCGCTATGTCTGCAAATCTCATAACTTTCTGTCACCGATAAATCGCGCCAAATCCCGCAAAGCCTCTTTCCAGACACTGTCCGGGAAGATATCAAGGGCGGCAACCGCCTCTTCCAGGAAGGCCTCCAGACGGTGCTGGGCATAAGCAATGCCGTCATGCGCACGCACATAAGCCAGTACGCGCTCCCGCACTCCGTCCTCTCCCCGTACGATGGCCGCACGCAGCGGCTGCTCGCCCTGGCGGGCCGCCTGCCCGAAAGCCCCCAGCAAAGGTAGCGTAATTTTCTTTTCGGCAATATCTTCGCACGAGGGTTTTCCGGTATTCCATTCGGGAGAATAATCGAAAATGTCGTCCCGGATCTGGAAAGCCAGGCCGACATTGCGGGCATAAGTGGCCACGGCAAGCCTTTGGGCGGCGTCCGCACCCACGGAACAGGCCCCGGATTCGGCGCAGGCCTCAAAAAGCGAGGCCGTCTTGCCGTAGATGATACGCAGATAAGCCGCTTCATCGGTATCGCCGGAAGCCGCCTTTTCGAGTTGGAACATCTCCCCTTCCGCCAGATCGCGGAGAGTCCGGGTAAAAATACGGATGACCTGCAAGTCGCAACCGTCAGCACCGGCGATGGCATCCACGGCGCGGGAGAGCCAGTAATCGCCGAGCAGGACGGAGACATCGGCCCCGAACAGGGAGCGGACGGTAGGCCGTCCGCGGCGCAGGTCGCTCTGGTCGGCCACATCATCGTGCAGGAGCGTCGCATTGTGCAGCAACTCCCCTGCCACCGCATAACGCAGGGTCAGTTGCGGGAGACAGGCCGCTGCGGCAGCATCCGCCGGCACAGCCCGGGAAGAGCCGTCCGCTCCGGAAGCGGCCGCACACACCCTTGCGCTCAACAGCGTCAGCAAGGGACGCAACTGTTTCCCCGCATGGGACAGGACTTGCCCGTTCAGGCTCTCAAGATAGCGGACATCCGTCCCCAGTTGATGCGCCAGAAGGCGCTGAAAAGCCTTCCAGTCCTCACCGAGCAACTCCTTGAGACGGGCCGCGTCCATTCAGCAACTCTGCTCGACATTCCAGACAAAACAACGCAAGCCGAGGGCCGGTGCCGCTTCGTCCTTTTCTTTCATCGCCGCCAGGATGGGAGCAACCTTTTCATCCGGAACGAAAGTCAATACCGCGTCATTGTGGGTCGGCCAGGCGTGGGAGCCTTCGTGAGGCTCCCCG
>CAMNQO010000024.1 GCA_946549475.1 uncultured Bacteroidales bacterium | reverse complement strand
GGGCAAAAGCTCCGTGAAACGCAGTCAATCGTGTTTCCACGGGCTGTTGCGTTTCCTGGACAGGACGATGTCCTTGCGATCGACGGGACGCAGACTGTAACGTCCCATATTGCCGCCATAGCGCCGCATGGGCGTATGGACCACGATTCCGCTGACCGGTCCAAGACCCTGAGGAACCATATTGCCATCCCTCCGCCAGGTACAAAGCAGATTGACAAGCATATAGATAGTGCTTCCTTCCCGGTCGCGCAGCAGGGAAGCCCAGCCGTCCATCCGGCCCGAGACATCGTAGTACTTCTTGTGGGAAAGCGGGTCATCGTGAATCTCGGGTGTATATTGTCCGTACGGCTCATAAATATCCGTGAATGTACCGCCTTTGAAGACCATCTCCGCCTCGGGGATGGTGACGAAGGTGTAGAGATCCTCGTCCGTCAGGGAGGCGACCGTACGCTCCTTCCGGGGCAGGTCCGCCGCCGTACCCGGCTGGACGGACACGATGTTTTTCGTCCCGAAATCCTTTATCGTCAGGCGGTCGGGATTGCTCTCACGGACCAGCAGGCATCCTGCCAGGTCCAACTGCACCGCATCGTAGCGGCGCAGGGTATTCTCCGCCGCCCGGGAGAAACGGATCCGCACCCCGCAGGAAGCATCAGGGGCTTCCAGATAGGCCGTCGCGTCATTGACCGACAAATCCACTTTCGCATGGCTGACATTGGGGTTGAGTTCCATGTTTTTGCTGGAACAGTCGCTGATGATGATGCCGCTTACGCCCAGGCTTCCCGCAATCCGCAGCGTGTCGTCGGGAGGACAGAGTTCCTTGAGGGCATGGAGCGGTGCCGCCTGCACGGCGGCGGACAGCAGAAGCAGCAGGGCCGTAAGTTGTTTCTTGTTCATTTTCCGAGATAAGATTTGTAGGCCGGATAGATATAACTGTCATAGTTGTAGGCCACCGACCACGGGCAGCAGACATGGTCCGTACGCCGCTCACCCATCGCTTCGAAATCGTGGGTGGAAAGTTCGTAATTGAAAGGGCCCCGGTACTGGCAGTCATGGACGAGCGCATAGTAGAACTGTCCCCAGAGATTCTCCCGGCCGATTTTGTCATAATAAAGGCCCTGTGCATCCGAGCAATAGCCTTCATAGCCCGGGAACAGATGGTCGTCATAAGCCGTAATGCTGCTTGTCCGCACGACATTGGGAAGACCCCGGTTGCCGTCGATGTGCAGATGCCCGATGCGCGTGCCGGCCGTCTTGACCCAGTCCACGATGGTCCCTTCATTCTTGACCGTATTGAGATAGAGGTTGGCATGACCGGTATCCATGCAGATACGGATTTCATATTTGGGTTTCGCCTGGGCGTTGGCGCGGTCGATGCAGTCCGCCAGGACAGCCGCGCTGGCGCCCACTCCGTAGGACATGTTTTCCACGACGAGATGCGCACCGATGGCATCTGCGGCAGGCACGATTTCCACGAGGGATCTGACCATCCAGTCAGCGCTGCTACCGTCGTTGAAAAGCAAGGTCTGGTTGCAGTGAATTAGCACATTGACCGGATGCAAGGGAGCGATGGCCGCGATGGCACGCTTGAAGAAAGCGACCGTCTTGTCGTGCAAGGCCTGGTCGGGGACGCACAGGTCCCGGTTGCGCTCCGTCCCCCGGGCGCCATAAGGCAGGTGGGAACTCCACAGACGGCCTTTGTTGCCATATTTTTCCAGATAGCCCAGTCCTTCCTGGACGACCCGCTCCCATTCTTCTTCATCGCTGGGCAGGCCGCCGCACATATAGACCATACCGTTCGCCGGGCAGATGGAATAGATATGGGAGTTGTTGCAACTCGTACAGTAGGAGGGTGTCAGGCGGAGATTGGTCACATCAGCACCGGCCTGTCCGCGGACATCGGTCGGGAAAACGGTCTCCGCACGGTCCGCATAACGGTTGGCCTCATTGTCCACGGCTTTGACGACGATGTCATCAACATAGAAACAGTTTTTGACATTGCGGACGCCATCGCTGACGAACTGCATCGTACACCAGGCGCCGAATCCGCCGAAACGGAGTTTGACCTCGTGCCACTTGCCGTCGGAAAGACGAGATGACTTCAAAGTGAGCAACTTGTGCCAGATGCTGGTCTCCATCGATATGTCGGACGAAGTCTTCGGATTGACATCGATGGTCTGGCCGTCGATGGTCGCCGACAGGAGTTCCGCCGAAGAACTATAGGTCTGGAGTCCGCAGTTGAAGCCGGGCTCGCCGCAGATGCGGAACGAGAGATCCACGACCTTGGGCCGGGGTATATCCAATGTGGCCGGAAATTGCAGGATCGGACGGTTGCCGTAGCCGGCGGCGGGATTGCCGCCGATATAGCCCTGATAGCCGCAGATATAATAGATTTCGGCCCAGTCGTCCACGCCCAGGTTACCGACAAGCGCCTTGTCGATGGCCCAGGTACGGGTGTCCCAGGCGGTCGTCTTGAAGAACGCCGTTCCGGGCGTATCGGCATTCTTCGGATAATAGGCACATTCCTTTCCCTTGACGGTCAGGGAGGCCGTTTTGTCCTTTCCCGATTCCGGGCCGTAACCGTCCTTGCTGCCGATCGGGTCTCCGCCCCAGACGCAGTTGTCGAAATGCTCGGCAAACAGGATGTCGGAAACCGTCGAGAAGTCCACTTCGGGAGCCGTCGCCGTTTCGCCGGCTTTCAGGGTCACGGCCGGGGTCGTGACCGTACAACTTTTGCGGCCGGTCGTACTCACACGCAATTCAAGTCCCTGGGGATAGTTGCCGGCAGGCAAAGTGACGGCGACGGAGGAAGCGGTGAGTCCCTCACCGGCACCGGCCGTATTGAGTACCACCCAATCCAGTTCCGGAGCGCTCGCATCCACCGTCAATGCGCCGCTTTTGAGCAGGAAGGTGCCGCTGAGCGTCTTGCCGGAAAGATCACGGACCCGCACGGATCGGATGGCCCCGGCATTTTTGACAGGGACCTTGAGCAGGGCCGCCAAAGGCTTGAGGCTGACCCGGCCGTCATTTCCGTCCACCTGGGCCTTTCCGGTCATCGGCATGGATGCGGCGGATGACTGGCCGCCGCTGCCGGGAAACTGGGCGGGCGGCAGGACCATGCTGGAACGGTAACGGGAATAAGCCTTGGCCGGGATGACGACATTGTAACTGCCGTCACTGCTCCGGTCCACTCCGACCGTGGGCTTTCCGTCGATCAGACGGATCTTGCAGGTCTTGTCATTGACCAGCGCTTCGGGCGAGCCAGACCAGTCCAGGGAGATGCCGACATCCAATGTCAGCCGTACATCGGCGGCGTCTCCCGCCGGCGTTTCTTCTTTCTTGCTGCATGCAAGGACGGCCAAGGAGAGGGCAGCCAGGGCGAATATCCACTTTTTCATTTATTTGTACCGGATTACGATGTTTTCAAAATTGATGACCGTGTTGGCCGTGGTGTTGTGGCGGACCGTAGCCGTCTCGATGCTGCCGTTCCAGTCGATGGGGAAGATGGCCATCGTATCATCATAGGGACGGATGCGGAACAGGACCTTCTCCTTGCCGAAGACATCGGAAGGAATGACCGAAAGATGTTCGGTCGCGCCCAGACCGCAGGACGAACAAGTATAATACTTGATGCCGCCGATGTTGGTGTCCCACCAGGGCAGGGAACGCAGGTGGACATAGTCCTTGCCGGTCACGGCATCGGGACAGACCTTGTAACTGCCGCCTCCGTCGATGGAATATTCCACACACCAGTGCGCGGGATAGTTCTGGGAGGTGGCCGCCGAGATTTTGCCCACATCGAACGAGTAGGAAAAGACCATCAGGGAGCCGGACAGGTTTTTCGTCGAGGTCTCGATGACCAGGCCTTTGTAGCCGGTTATCCGCTCGCCCGTCCACTCAAACCAGCCTTTGATCTCCGTGTTGAGGCAAAGGGACTTGGGATAGGTATCGCTGTTGTCCCCCGATGCGATGCCCCTGTTGCCGGGACCGGAAGCGGTCACGACCTTGCTGCAGTAGGCATCGTAACTTCCGATGGGATAGTTGCCGGCCGATGAGCCGATGCTCTTGTTTTCAAGGGTCAACTCTGCCGCCGGGGTCGGAGAAGAGGCCGAAATATCGTCCGAAGGGATGATGGAATTGTTGCGCTTGCCGACACCGGGGTCCCCGTAACGGGTATTGATGACAGTATAGAGGCCATAGCGGTAGTGATAGGGAGACCCGTCCCATTTGGCGAAAGTCCGGTAAGCAGAAGCACCGTCCCAGTTCTGGGCAAACCCGCTCTCGTCGAGCACGCGGATCTGGAACTGGCCCTGGTCGCCGTAACGGGGATTCTCTTCGTGGACCAGGATGCCTCTGACATCTCCGACGCCCTGGGGAACGCCGTCTCCGCTGCGCCGCCAGGTACAGAGCATGTTGACGGGAGCATAGATGGCCGCGCCGCTGCCGTCCATCAGCAGGGCCGCCCATCCGTCCAGACGGTTGTTGTTGCCGGGAAGCATCGCATTGACGATGGAAGAGAGGGTGTAGTTCTCATAGACATTGGTATAGGAGCCGGTCTTATAGACAAACTCCGTGTTGGGAATGGTGACATAGGTATAGAGGTCCGCCGCCGTCAGGGACGCGATGCTCCTGACCTTTTCCGTCAGCGTTCCTTTTTCGCTCCGGACCATATTGGAAGGGGTCAGGGCGGAAATAGTGTAGCGTTCGGGGGCATCCTCCCGTATCACCCGGGCATCGAGCAGGCTCAGGGAAAGGCGTGTCCCCTGGACCAGTACATTGTCTGCCGCATCGTTGAACTGCAGACGGAAACCCATCGAGCCGTCTTCGCTCTGAAGATACGCCGTACGGTCGTTCTGCGAGACATCGACCTTGTCGTAGTTGACACTGGGATTGAGGGCCATGTTCTTGCTGTGCCAGTCGCTGACGACAATACCGCGGATATAGACTTCGTCCGATATTTTTTCCTGACCGGCATAGCCGCGGGCATCGGAGAAACTGATCTGTGTCCCGAATCCGCCGCTGCGGTCCGAACTCGTGATGAACACATCCAGGCGGTAACCTTGCTCCCAACCGTCCACATAGTCCATCCGGACACGGGCGCGGCTGATGTGGTCGCCGGGATTGGGACGGGTCTGGACGACGACTTCGCCGAGGTCGGCCCCGACCTGGGCTATCCAGCCGGATGCACCGCTCAGATAGTCAACCACGGAAGTCATTTCTTCCAAGGGGATGTTGGTGGAAAGGGAAAATGTCGCCCAGCCTTCCTCGCTCCCGTCCACGATGCCATAGGGAGCGTCGCACTCCAGATAGGGCTCGATGCCTTCCTGACGGACATAGACCGTGTCGTGTTTTTCTCCGCCGTTGAGCGAAAGCAGCAGTTTGACCATACGGCGGAAGCCGTCATTGGGCTCGAATGTGACGACAATGTCGCCATCGCCGTCCAAGGAAGTCCTGTCACACCAGGCCCAGTCGCCGACGGAGTTCATCACGGTCACATCCACCTTTCCGTTGGAATAGACATGTACCGTCGCCTCACCGCCATCCTCGGAGACGAGCAATTCGTCTTCCCGGGCAACCAACTCCTTGATATCGGCATATTCCGCATCGTCAAAGACGGAGCAGGCGGTAAGCGCAACGAGCGCAAAAAGCAGGATTGATTTGGCTTTCATAATCTATTTGTACTGGATGAGGACATCTTCGATGCAGATGGCCGTATTGCACGGCATCGGAATCTCGAATGTCTCGGTAATTTTTTCATTTCTGTAACACAGGCCCTTGTACCAGTTGCCCGATCCGACATTCCAGGCGGCCATCCGCAGGCTCGTCGGCACCAGACGCACCTTCACCTTGGTCTTGCCCAGGATGGAGGAAGGCAGGATGAAACGATAGGGAGTCAGGCCGAAGCCGTTGTCGATGTTGGTATAGAACGGACTGACGGCCGCAGTCGCATGGAAGGAGACATAACTGTTGACCGAAGTGACGGCGAAGGGAACAGGGCGCAACTCAAAGCCGGTCCGGCCGGTAGCGGCATTGACCGCCTTGGTCCAGGAAGACCAGGAAGAACCGTCGTCAGAGGTCGCGTATTCCACCGCCCAGTCCACCGGGAAGGAATAGGCGTTCTGCCAGGAAATGTTGTTGGCGTTGCTGCGGTTGAGCATGCCGCCCGCGATGGAGAAACTGACGGCCGCCTCGCCGCCGGACACACCTGCGGTGGAGAACTCCGCCACGATGCCGTTCACGCCGCCGGTCCAGGAACCGCTGTTCCATTCGTAGAATCCGGCCGGATTGACCAGAAATTCGATGATGGAGCCGGCGCTCATGCCGAAGCCCTGATCCACATTGTTGGCGATGGTGGTCGTCGCATAGTCGGACACATTCAAGCCGCGATAGCCCCAGGCGGGAATGACCGGATAACCGGTTGTGGAATTGCCGGTCTGATTCTGATACATCTTGAGGTTGTCGGTATAGAGTCTGGCTACGGCGCCGGTGTTGTTGGTCATGCCGGCCGCCCAGGTAGCATTGAGTTCTTCCCGGACTACCTGCGCATCGGTATATTTGCCGGTCGAGATATAGCCGCCAACTGCGGAAGTCGCCGTATTCCAGGAATATTGTCCGACACTCCAGGTCTTCTTGGTGAAGGTCCATTCGACCAGATCTTTCCAGTTGGAAGACGCGGAAGAAGAAATGGCGATGTCGCTCTCATCGACGGGGCGGATGCTGTAGCGTCCGATATGGTCGCTCCAGCGCTCCATAACCTGATGGACGATGATGCCGGACAGGCTCCCCGTCCCCTGCGGCACCTGCTTGCGCATCTTGGCCGATGCGTCCCAGCGCCATTCGCAGTTCATGTTGACGAGCATATAGATGCCCTTGTTCTCCTTGTCGAAGAGCAGGTTTACCGCTCCGTCCTTGGCTTTGCGGGCCTGGTTGACACCGACCGTCAGACCGTCATTGACGGGATTGTCGATGGCATCGTACTCACGGACATTAGCATAGGATCCCCGTTTGGTCTGGAACTCCATATCGGAGAGGGTGACCCAGGTATAGACATCACTGTCGGAAAGGGTGGCGACGGTACGGTTCTTGACCGGGATGCTCTGGTTCCGCGAGATGACATCCATCCGTTTGACGTCACCAAGGGTGAAACGGTCAGGATCGCTCTCGAAAATCACCTTCACGCCGTCCAGATAGATACGGGTGCGGTCGCCTCGGTTGACCGAGTTGTCGAGCGGGCGGCCGAACTTAAGCCGGAAACCGCTGGAGCCGTCCAGATCTTCGATATAATTGGTACGGTCGTTCTCCGTCGTGTAGATATTGTTGGCATTGGGGGCCGCTCCGGTCGCGGAGGTGTCGATGGCCGTCACCTCATAACCGTCTACGGTCGTACCGTACTGAAGGTTGTGGTCCATATTGGGATTGCCGCCGCCGATAATCAGGCCTTCGATATAACTCTCATCGCCGAGTTCATCGCGCCAGACTCCGCCCGAGGGGAATTTTGTACGGACATCGGCCATCTTGACCAGTTTGGACACTTCCATCTTCTGTTCGACGGCGATGCTGGCGGCAATCTCCGCCTGCGCAGCATCCCGGCAACTGAGTTTGACCGTAGCATAACGCCGGGCCAGGGAGGTATTGGCCGGAACGGTATAGTTGATGAGCCCGTTTTCATAGGAAAGATCCTCAATGAATCCGGTGGCCGGGCCGCTGTAACTGACACTGACGACAAGGTCTTCGAGGGCGTCGCCCAGATTCGTATCGACGCGCCAACTGCGCTGGGCACCGTCCCGGGGCACAAGGTCCGATGTCACGGCGACACTGATGTAAGGAGCCGTGAAATCCTGCGTGACAAGGACGGAATCCTTATAGACCTCGATGTCACTCCTGCGGGTCGAAACGACCAGCCAGGCCTTGCGGACGGCTCCCGTCGGGTTGGCCTGCGCCGTCCAGGCGAGGTAGCAGCGGACGCCGTCGGGAAGGCCGGCACTCTCCGGGGAAGGCTCTTCCGTGCGGACGAAACTCAGGCCTGTCAGCCATCCTTCCCCGCCTTCCGTATAATTGACACGGACGGCTCCTTCGTCAAAATAGTCCTCGGGAATGTTGGTATCGACGGCGCTCCTGCGGGTAAAGGAACCTCCCGGAAGCGCCACTTGGGACTTCTCGAATAAGAGTTGGGGCAATTTGACGCCGGGCCGCTGGGTGATGCTCACCGTCTTGACCTTGTCAGCGGAACGCACTTCCAGTTCCGCCGTCCGGGACAGGCCGGGATTGACCGAGAACAGGATGTGGATGGTCGTCACGCCGCTGCCGGAGGTCCGGTCGAGGGAAGCCCATTCGCCACCGGTCGTAAAACGCACGGTCCAGTCGCCGGAGCAATAGATGGTCAGCGGAATCCGGTCCGTGCCTGCTGGCACGACGACGGCCTCGCGGTCAAGCGCCAGGTCCCATTTTTCCTCAAATCGCTGCTGACAGCCGACAAGGATGGTCAGCACGGCAAGAAGGGGTACAAAATATCTTTTCATATCTTTGTCATCATGATGGATTACATACCTTCGGCGACATACTCGTCATTGGTGAGCACCCGGCCCGACAGCGCGCACTGGACATCCGGAATGGGATAGTAGCGGTGGCAGCGTTTCATCCTGTTGCGCAGGGTGGCATTGTTGGTATTGTCGTGCGTCTGCTCGTACCAGACGCCCCAGCGGACCAGGTCGAACTTGCGCTGGAACTCGCCGCCCAGTTCGCGGGCCCGCTCGCAGCGCAGCAGGGCTGTCAGGGCCTCAAAACCGGTAAAGTTGGTCTCCGGCGCGGCTCCGGCGCGGGTCCGGACCATGTTGATGTAGCGCAGGGCCTCGTCCGCATTTTCCAGGCCGATATAGCACTCGGCCATCATCAGGACGGCGTCGGCATAGCGGAAAATCTTGTAGTTGTTGCTGTCGTAGGTCTGCACCTCTCCGGGGCACCAGAACTTCGGTCCGGCCCAGCCGACACCGTAGCGTTTGGATGTCTCGAAGGTCGCGCCGGTGGAGTAATTGCCCAGCCCGAGGGTGTAGTACACCCGGCGGTCGATCTTCTGTCCGCGGATTTCCCCGGCCGCGATGGCATCCATGTCGAGCCGGGTATAATAGCGGCCGTCTTCGGTATCATACTCGTCGGAGTAAGTCAGCGGAAGCGGATTGAGCATCGCGCTCTGAAAAGAGGTATTCTCGGTCTTGGTCGTTCCCGTGGCGGGACGGAAGATGCCGTAGATATTGTTGGCGACAAGCGCACTCCAACTGGTGACCTCGTTGCCCAGTTCGGGCAGGGCGATGCCGTCGAACAGACGCAGATTGGGATTGTCGGGAGAAGGGGCGTTGGGCGGGGTCATGATATTGGCGACGGATCCGGCAAACTGCACACCGGTCTTGCTCCAGTCGTGCTGGATTTCAAGGATGCTCTCCATCGTATTCTTGTAGCGCCACATCGTCTGCTCTAGGGGATAGCGCTCTTCGGTCAATTCTCCGTAGAGGGCTTCCAACTGCTTGAGCGGAGCGAGCGCCAGATCCCAGTCCTCGTTCCAGAGCGCCATCTTGGCCATCAGCATCAGGCCGAGGGCATAACCCACGCGCTGGCTCTTGGCTTCGCTGGCACGCACTTTCCGTCCGTTCTCTTCCGTGAAATACGGCAAAGCCAGGTCCCGGATGTCGTAGTAGAGGTCTTCCCGGATTTCCCGGGGGTCGGTCCGGGGCAGGCGGCGGATGCGCAGCAAGGCGTCGTCATCGGCCACCATCTCCTTATAATAAGGGACACCGCCGAAAAAACAGGTCAGGTTGTAATAATAGAGGGCACGGAGCACCCGGGCCTCGGCCACGAGCGGTTCTTTCTGCGCTGCGGGTATGTTCGCGGCAGCGATGCACTCGATACATTCGTTGCAGCGCATCACGCCGAGATAGCCCTGACGCCAGATGGTCGCCCCCATCTGCGGCTTGGCCGGAGTCACGTCGAGACAGGCGTCCACGGTTGTGGAACGGCTGTACCAGATGTCGGTGCAGGCCTCGACCGCCAGCATATAGTTGGGAACATAGATGGAGGCCATCGGCAGATAACAGCCGTTGAGCGCGGCGATGCACTGCGTCTCGTTGCCATAGTAATTGGTACGGTTGACGAACGAGGTCGGTTTTTCCTCCAGGGAACAGGCGCTGAGTATCAGGAGCGCCGTCATGGCCGAAAAGATATAATTTTTCATAATCGGGTCCTCCTTTTTTAGAAACGGATCTGAGCGCTCAGGACAACCATGCGGGACTGCGGGTATGCACCCATATCCACGCGGCGCAAGGTCGCATCGCTGCTGTTGGTGGAAACATCCGGGTCAAAACCGTTGTACTCCGTAATGAGGAACAGGTTGGTCGCGGACACGCCGAGCGTCAGGTCCCGGACAAAACGGGACTTGCGGCTGAAATCGAACTTGTAACTGAGGTTCGCGCTCTTCAGGCGGAGATAAGTGGCATCATGCACCTGGAGACTGGAGGGAGACATCCTCGCCTCCGTACCGGCGCGGGGCAGGTCGGACTCCGGATTGCGGATGGGGTGCCAGGCATTGAGCATATAACGGTACTGGTTGGCCGAATAGGTACCGGACATCGAAAGTTCGGCGTAGTTGTAGATTTTGCCGCCCAGCGAATAGGTGAAGAAAAAGCCGAGGGTGAAGTTGCCGATACCGAAGGTGTTCTGCCAGCCTCCGTAGAGAACGGGATCGGAGTTGCCCAGGTAGATCAGGTCCTGGTCGGACATGATACCGTCGTGGTTCTGGTCTATGTAACGGGGATAACCGAGTACCGCCTTGGGGTCGTTGCTGGTGGTGTTCGAGATATAGGTCCTGGTATATTTGTTGCGTTCAAACTCTTCCTCTTTGTGCCAGACACCCGCATACTGGAAGCCCCAGAGAGAGTTCAGCGGATAGCCTGCCCGGTAGCCATACATCATGAAGGAGTTGTTGCCGGGACTGTTGAGAACGGCCACATAGTCCTCCTGGCCGATGTCCACGACCATCTGCTTGTTGTGGGAGATGGTGAGTTGCGAAGTCCAGTAGAAGAATTTGGTGTCGAAGATTTTGCCGTCCAAAGTCAGTTCGACGCCGGTGTTGGTCGTCTCGCCGAGGTTGGTCAGGCGGTTGAGGAAACCGGTGCTCTGGATGGTCTGGAGATACAGGAGCAGGTCGTTGGTACGGGAATGGTAGGCTTCGAGGGTGACGCCCAGGCGTCCCTTGAGTACCGTAAAGTCCACCGCACCATTGAACAAAAGGGTCTTTTCCCAGGTCAGGTTGGGGTTGGCGACCCGGTCGGGAAGGATGGAAGCGCCCTGCGTTCCGTCGAAAAGATAACTGTTGGTATAGGTGGAATAAGCTTGCAGGGAGCGGTAATACGGAATGGCGTCGTTGCCGGTGCGGCCGGCGCTCAGGCGCAGGGACAGATCGTCGATCCACTTGACCCGCTTCATGAAGTTTTCCTGCTTGACGGCCCATTTGAAAGCCATCGAGGGGAAGAATCCCCATTTGTTGTTGGCGGCAAAGTTGGAAGAGCCGTCGAAACGCCCGGTCAGCGTCAGGTAGTAACGGCTCTTGTAATTGTAGTTGACACGGGCAAAGACGGACTGCTTGACCACCTTTTCCGAACTGGTCGAGGCGGTGTAGTTTTCTTTGCTGGTGATGCCGGCCATATTGTTCCAGGTCAGGTCATCGGTCAGCAGTCCTTCCGCCTTGAGGGAGAAATAGTTCATCACATTGGAGGAAGCGGAGTACCCCAGCAGGGCGTCGAAATTGTGACCGCCACGGAATTTCTTGCCGTAAGTGATTGTATTCTCAGTCGTCCACTTGACGGCGTTCCCTTCGTAGCGGTACGCATCCGAGCCTTCCCCTTCGACGCGGCGGGGCAGGTAACTGGGCCAGAAACGGTAGTCGTGGCGCTGATAGAACATATAGGAGTTCTGGCTTTTGATGGCCAGGCCGGTGACGGGCTTGTACACCAGTTCGATGACATCGGTGTTGGTGTGCATCTCGCGGCGGTTGGTAATCATATCGATGTTGGCGCGCGGCGTATTGATGGAAGTACCATTCTCATACAACGGGTTGGTCGTATCTTTGGGACCGATGATCGGGGACAGATAGACGGCACCGTCCCAGAAATTCGTACCGCCGATATTGGCCTTGTTCAGGTCTTCTCCTCGGAAGGTGTAATTGAGTTTGGCGCCGATGCTGAACTTGGGATTGAACTCGTAGTTGAGGTTGAGACGGGCGGTGACACGGTTCATGCCGCTGCCGTCCACGATGCCCCGGGTGTCGTTGTAGGAAAGGGCGGCAAAATAAGTGAAAGCGCCGCCCGCCTTGCCGCTGACCGAGAGGTTGTAATTCTGATAAGGAGCCACGCGGGTAATCTCCTTGACCCAGTTCGTATCGTTGGTGTAGTTGGCCGGATCGAAGGTCGGTACGCTCGTCTGGGAGGTGGAACGGAAGAAATACCAGTCGTTGAGGTAGCGGACAAATTCATCCTTGTTCATCGTATCCAAGGTACGGGCCAGCATCGACACGCCGAACTCCGCCTTGGCGGTGATGGCCGGCTTGCTGGTGACCCCCTTTTTGGTCGTGATGAGGATGACGCCGTTGGCTCCACGCGACCCGTAAATGGCCGTAGAGGAGGCATCTTTCATCACGGAGATGGACTCCACATCGGCAGAGTTGATCTCGCCGATGTCATGTACCGCATCCAGGACGCCGTCCACGATGATGAGCGGCTCGTTGGAGGCGTTGATGGAGCGCGTACCCCGGATACGGATGGAAGTGGTCGCTCCCGGCTCTCCGGAGGTATTCATAATGTCCACGCCCGCCATACGGCCCTGCAAGGCCTGGTCGATGGAAGAGGTCGGCGTCTGGACGATATCCTGCACCTTGACTGTCGCCACGGAACCGGTCAGGTCGGCTTTCTTGGTCGTTCCATAGCCGATGACGACGACTTCATTCAGGGCATTGGTCGCATCGGGAAGCAGGTCCACATTGATGACATTGCGGCCGCCGACGGCGATGTCCTGGGTAGCATAGCCTATGTAGGAAAAGGACAGAATACGCGTAGAAGCATCGATGAGGATGCTGTACCGGCCGTTTTCGTCCGTAATGACGCCCTGGTTGCTGCCTGTGATCAACACGCCCGCCCCGATGAGCGGGTCGCCGTTTTCATCACGCACCAGACCGGTAACCTTCGTCTCCTGCGCGGAAACGAGGACTGTCGGAAGAAGCAGCAGGATGGAAAGGAATAGTCGCTTCATAGATTACTTGTATTGAATGAGAAGATCTTCTATACAGATGGCCCCGTTGTGGTTGTTGGGAATCTCGAACGCGGGGGTAATCTTTTCTCCCCGGTAGGTCAGCCCCTTGTACCAGTTGCCGGAACCGACATTCCAGGTGGCCATCCGCAGGCTGGTCGGCACCAGGCGCACCTTCACCCCGGTTTTGCCCAGGACGGAAGCAGGCAGGATGAAACGGTAAGGCGTCAGGCCGAAACCGTTGTCAATGTTGGTATAGAACGGACTGACGGTAGCGGTCGCGTGGAAGGAGGCATAACTGTTGGCATCCGTCACCGCAAAGGGTACGCCCCGCAGTTCAAAGTCCGTCCGGCCGGTCGCCGCATTGACCGCCTTGCTCCAGGAAGACCAGGAAGAGCCGTCCTCGGAGGTCGCATATTCCACCGCCCAGTCCACCGGGAACGAGTAGGCATTCTGCCAGGAGATGTTGTTGGCGTTGCTGCGGTTGAGCATGCCGCCCGCGATGGAGAAACTGACTGCCGCTTCGCTTCCGGACACACCTGCGGTGGAGAACTCCGCCACGATGCCGTTGACATCGCCGGTCCAGTTGTCGCCGTCCCAGTCATAGAATCCGCAGTAGTTGACCAGAAACTCGATGATGGAGCCGGCGCTCATGCCGAAGAGTTGGTCGGTATTGTTGCTGATCGTGGTGACCGTCGGATTGGAAACATTGAAACCGCGATAGCCCCAGGCCGGCAGGACGGGATAACCTGTCAGGCTGTTGCTGGTCTGGTTCTGGAACATCTTGAGGTTGTCGGTGTAGAGTCGGGCCACGGAGCCGGTATTGTTGGTCATGCCGGCGGCCGTCGTGG
>CAMNQO010000023.1 GCA_946549475.1 uncultured Bacteroidales bacterium | reverse complement strand
CATGGAATGGTCCAACGGACTGCTCGGGACCGGTTCGAAGTCGCCTTCCCGCGTGATAGTGAAAGTCGACAACGTCTCCGACTCCAACCTATCCAGGTTACTGGAGTCGCACAACTACGAGACGGAAGGGGATTCGGGCGGAGCCTCCAGGATCCATCTGGGCAGCGAGATGTTCGACGCCAACTTTACCGGCTCCCGTTCCATCCTGCATTTTCTCGGCGTCAATGTCAGACAATTGCTGCACACCGACAGCCGTCCCTGGGACGGAAGCCGGTATGACTTGGATTTCCATTGCCGCAGCATGGAAAAACTGCTGGCTTTCCTTTCGCCCGGCATGGGTGTCGCCAACGGGACGGATTTTCACCTGCAAGTGGATGAAAACGGGCTGATGACGGGAGAAGCAGGCTGCGACCGTTTTTCGGTCGATGCCAGTGAGATGACCGGCATACGCATCGGGCTGGACAATCTCTCCGGACGCATCAACAGCAGACTTGCATGCCGGGAAATCGACCTCGGACAATTCAGCGTCCAGGACATCGACCTGGGACTGTGGGCGGATTTGAGCCTGCCGGGAGAGACGGCGGCAGGCATCGGTCCTTCCCGTTTTTCCGTGGGCTCCAAGACTTGGACCATCTCGCCCAGCCGCCTGCTCATGCGCAAGGGCGAAGGCATCCGGATTGACAAATTCGCCCTGCAACACCGGGAAGAAGGCATTTTCATCGACGGAAAAATCGGCGCCAAAGACATGAGCGACTCCCTGGGCGTGCGCATGAACCAATTCGACCTGGATCTCATCAGCGGATTTTTGAGCAGCGAAATTCCCGCTTTCGAGGGCAGTCTTTCCGGAGAAGCGGTCATCAACCGCAAGAACGGCCGTTTCGGCGCCGATGCCGACATCATCTGCGACTCTACGGTCTTTGACGGAAGGGCGCTGGGGACCCTCCTGCTGAGCAGCGAATGGGATGAAGACCTCAAGCGCTACACCCTGCAGTTGGACAACTCCTACAACCATGCTCCCACCTTTGAAATCGGCCTCTCCTACTCCCCTGAAACCGACGACTTTTTCCTGTCCGGGGATTTCGACCGTTTTGAAATGGGCATGTTCAGTTTCTTCGTCAAAGACATCTTCAACCGGGTGGACGGACAACTGTGCGGCCTGGTGACCCTGGACGGCAATTTCCAGGACCCGGAACGGCTGCGGCTGAGCAGTCACGACCTCCGCCTGGAGGATGCCTGGCTGGGCATCGACTATACCAAGGTGACCTATGGGGTTTACAGCGGCCTGCAACTGGACAACAAGGGCATCTATTTCCGGGACGCCATCCTCAAGGACAGCGCCGGGGCTTCCGGCACGCTCCGGGGCGGCATCCTGTTCAATGGGTTCAAGCAGCCCGTCGCCGACCTGCACATCGCCGTAGAGAAAATGGAACTGCTGGACATCAAGGAAAAAGACAAGGATTTCTACAATTTCTACGGACACATCTACGGCTCCGGAAGCATGGACATCACCGGGCCTTTCGACGCCCTCACCCTCGACATACGGGCCTCCACATCGGGCATCGGCAGCGATTTCAACCTCACGCTGGAAGGCGGCACGGAAGGCTCCGGGGCTTCGCTGCTCAAGTTCAAGAGTCCCGAAACGGCCGGACAGAAAACCGTCGTCCGCCGCAAGGTCCGGCAGCAGTCCGCCAGCGACCTGACGGTCAAATTGAATCTGGATGTCACCCCGGACGTGAGAGCCCACATCGACATCAACAAATTCAACGGCAGCCGCATCACGGCGGGCGGCCAGGGCAACATTCTCATCGACATACGCCCCGCCCGGGATTTGTTCAAACTCAACGGCAACTACGAAATCCAGGAAGGAAAAGTACGCTTCGTCGCACTGGGACTCACAGCCCGCGACTTCACGATCAACAATGGCAGTACCGTCTCCTTCGGAGGCGATGTCATGGAGACCACGCTCGACATCGACGCCGTCTATAAGACCAAGGCTTCGCTCGCGGCCATCATCGCCGATACGACGGCCGTCACATCCCGCCGTGTCGTGGAATGCGGCATCAAAGTGACGGACAAACTCAGAAACCCGCATGTCGCCTTTTCCATCCAGGTTCCCGACCTCGAGCCGACAGTCAAAACCCGTGTCGAATCCGCCTTTTCCACCGACGACAAGGTCCAGCGCCAGTTCCTGGCCCTGCTTGTGACCGGCACTTTCATTCCGGATGAGCAAAGCGGCATCGAGGACAACACCAACAACCTCTACAACAATGTGAGCGACCTGATGACCACCCAACTCAACAATATCTTCATGAAACTGGACATCCCGCTGGACCTGGGATTCAACTACCAGCCGGGCACTTCGGGGACCAGTATCTTCGATGTCGCCGTCTCCACACAACTGTTCAACAACCGTGTGACGGTGAACGGCAACATCGGCAACAAACAGCGCATGACCGGCGGCGGCAACCGCAATGAAGTGGTCGGAGACCTCGACATCGAGGTCAAAATCAACAAGTCCGGCACCCTGCGGGCCAGTGCGTTTTCCCACTCCGCCGATCAGTTCACCAACTATCTGGACAATTTGCAACGCATGGGACTGGGCATATCCTGGCAACAAGAATTCAATCATTTCGGCCATTATTTCCGTAATCTGCTGACCGGACGGGAGAAAAGGAGCGTCCTGGAGCAACAGGAACTCAAACAGATACGGGAGAAAGGCAACAAACGCGTGACGATTACAGAATGAAAGGCAAACTCTATCTGATCCCCTCGCCGCTGGGAGACGGCCCCGTCGAAGCGGTGATGCCCCGCTCCGTGCTGGAAGCCATCGGCCACCTCCGCCGCTATGTCGTGGAGGAGGAGCGCACGGTGCGGCGCTTTCTCTCGAAGGCCGGACTGCGCGGGCATGTGGAGGAGTTGGAATTTTATCCGCTCAACGAACATACCGCACCCCAGACCGTAGAAAGTTACCTGACACTCTTTGAGGACGGCTGCGATGTCGGACTCATCTCGGAGGCAGGCCTGCCCGCCGTTGCCGACCCGGGCGCCGACCTGGTGGCGCTCTGCCACAGAAACGGCATCGAAGTGAGACCTTTTGTCGGTCCCTCTTCCCTGATGCTCGCCCTGATGGCCAGCGGCCTCAACGGACAGAGTTTTGCCTTCAACGGCTACCTGCCCGCCAAAAGCGACGGACGGCGGCAAGCCTTGCGGGCATTGGAAAAACAATCGCTTCGTGCAGACCAGACGCAGATCTTCATCGAGACGCCCTATCGCAACGATGCGATGCTCTCCGACCTGCTCGCCACCTGCGCAGACACGACCCGGCTCTGCCTGGCCATCGACATCACCTGCCCGGACCAGTACATATCAACCCGTACGATTGGAGAATGGAAGAAAGAAAAAACCAACATCGGCAAGCGCCCCTGCGTGTTTCTGCTGCTGGCTTAGCCGGATTGTCCCCGTCATCCCGGGAGGGGATATTGGCGCTGGAAGGCATGTATTTCCATGCCTTCCACGGCTGTTTCGAGCGCGAACGCCGGGAAGGGACGACATTCCGGGTGGACCTTTGGGTGCGCACGGACATGCGCAAGGCCCTGGAAAGCGACGCGCTGGAAGACACCGTAGATGTACAGGCGCTTTATCGCATCGTCTCGGAGCAGATGGCCATCCCCCGCAACCTCATCGAGACCGTGGCCGGAAAAATCCTCGCCGAGGTACGCGCCGTGCCCGGCGTCCTGGAGGCCGAAGTATGCGTGCGCAAATGCCAGCCTCCCCTGGAGGGGATTTCCGCCTGCGGAAACGCCGGCGCAACGGAAAGCCTGCCCTCCTGCGAGGCATCCATGGTCAGACTCAAAGGATAATGCGATGAAGATTGCCTATCTCACCCTCGGCTGCAAACTCAATTATGCCGAGACATCCACCTACGAACGGCTGCTGTCCCGCGCCGGTTTCGAGACCGTCTCCTGGAACGGCGGCCAGGCGGCGGCCTATTTGGTCAATACCTGTTCCGTCACGGAACATTCGGACAAGAAAGGGCGCAATCTGGTCCGCAAACTGCACCGGCTCTCCCCTGCCGCCCCCATTTTCGTCGCCGGTTGCAGCGCCCAGTTGCGCCGGGCGGAGTTTGAGGCCCTGGAAGGCGTCGTCCGCGTTTTTTCCGCCGACGAAAAAGCCCAGGTCGCCCCGCAGATAGCGGCATGGTTCAGCGGTCCCCGGGCAGCCGCCGCTCCGGCGCTCTGTCCGGCAGAACAGGAAGCCGGCCGCCCCATGTTCGCGGCCTATTCCGGCACGGAGCGTACGCGCAGTTTCCTCAAAGTGCAGGACGGCTGCGACTACAAATGCCACTACTGCACCGTCCCTTACGCCCGGGGAGAAAGCCGCAACGCGCCCATCCGCGAACTCGTCGGCCTTGCCCGGACAATTGCCGCCGGCGGCACCCGCGAACTCGTCATCACCGGCGTCAACACGGGCGATTTCGGCAAAAGTACCGGGGAAAGTTTTCTGGATCTGCTGAAAGCGTTGGAAGAAGTGGAAGGCATCGAGCGTTACCGCATCTCGTCCATCGAGCCCAACCTGCTCACCGAAGAGATCATCGACTGGATCGCCGGCTGCTCCCGCAAATTCCTGCCCCACTTCCACATCCCCCTCCAGAGCGGTTGCGACGCCATCCTGGAGGCGATGGGAAGGCGTTACCGCACGGCGGATTTCCGGCGCAAGATTGCCTACATCCGGGAAAAGATGGGGACCGGGGTCTTTCTGGGCATCGATGTCATCGTCGGATTTCCCGGCGAAAGCGACGCGGACTTCGAAGCGGGCCTGCGTTTCCTCGAAGAGGAGATACGCCCAGCCTTCATCCATATTTTCCCCTACTCCAGGCGTCCGGGAACGCCCGCCGCACGGATGAAAAACCAGGTACAGGACTCCGTCAAGACCGCCCGTTTCCAGAAAATGGAAGCGCTGTGCCGCCGGCTGCACAAGGAGTTCATACTCGCCCAGGCGGGGCGGGAAGAAGAAGCCCTGTTCGAGTCTTCGGACAAACAGGGCTATATGTACGGGTACACCCGCAATTATGTGAAAGTCAGGCTGCCCTACGACGTGGCCAAGGTGGGACAACCGGTCCGCCTGCGTCTGGACACGGCCATGCTCTGCACGGAAGAAGAAGAATCACTATGACAAGCATTACATTTTTGGGAACGGGGACCTCGCAAGGCATTCCGATGATCGGCTGCCAGTGCGAAGTCTGCCAATCTCCGGATCCGAGGGACAAGCGCCTGCGTTCGAGCGCGCTGATCCAATACCAGGGCCTGAGCATCCTGGTCGATGCCGGCCCGGATTTCCGCCAGCAGATGCTGCGGGAAGATGTGCGCCATCTGGACGCCATCCTCCTGACCCATGCCCACAAAGACCACACGGGCGGATTGGACGATGTGCGTTCGTTCAACCTGCTTGAGGGACATCCCGTCAATATCTATTGCGAGGCGTATGTGGAAAGTTCGCTCCGCCGCGAATATGCCTACGCCTTTGCCGAGCCCCGTTATCCGGGCGCACCGGAATGGCAGGTTCATCCGATTGTCCCGGGCGTCCCCTTCACCCTCCATTCCAACGCACTGGAAGATTGTCTGCACTGGGAGAGCGGCCGGGGCTATTATCGCCCCCCTGCGGATGCGTGCGCGAAGGCGGCGCATCCGGAAACGGCCACGGTCATTCCCGTACGGGGCTGGCACGACCGCATCGGCAAGTTGTCTGTCATGGGCTATCGCTTCGGCCCCGTCGCCTACATGACGGATCTGGCTTCAATCGACGACACGGAACTTGAAAAACTCAAAGGCGTCCAGGTCGTCACCGTCAATTGCGTCAAACGCGGCCCCCATATCTCCCATTTTTCCCTGGACGAAGCCATCGGATTTTTCCACCGCGTCGGCGCCCCCCAGTCTTATCTCACCCATCTTTCCCACATGCTTCCCCGTCACGCCGCACTGGATGCGGAACTCCGGGCCCAGGGCATCCGCGTCGCCTACGACGGCCTGCGGATAGAAGTATGATAAATCTTTTGCAGATATTTCCGATTTTTTATATCTTTGCATCCGCCAACGCCCCCTTAGTTTAATGGATAAAATTTGGGATTCCGGTTCCTACGATAGGCGTTCGATTCGCCTAGGGGGTACAAAGCATGAGGAATTACAACAAAAAAGTCGCCCGGGTACACGAGCACATCGCGGACCTCAAAGTGATTATCGAACAGATGCGTTTGATAGAGGAGATGGTGTGCAATATCGAAAAAGACCTCGCCGAGATTGACGGTCAACTGCCTCCGGACGAGAAAATCGATGCGATGCCCGAAGGCCGGGAGAAAGAACGGATCCAGCATCTGTGCGACCTTTTGAAGGATGCGTATGAAATGATTGACGAAGTGCTGGGCACCCCCGAGGAAGAGAAGGCGCAAGGAGAACAGGAGCGGTTCACCATCGATGACATCCTCAATTTCCTGCCTCGCAACAAGCGTCACGACTTGAGTTAATCACCCCCTAATCATAACACCATGGAAGCGATCAACGGTCAATTTCAGGCAGTTCCCCTGCCTTACGCCAAGAGTGCCCTGGCGCCAGTCATCAGTGAAACCACCCTCGATTTCCACTACGGGAAACACCTCCGGGCCTATCTGGACAACCTCAATGCCGCCCTGCCCGGCAGCGGCCTGGAAAATCTCCCCCTGGAAGAAATCGTACGCAAGGCGGAAGGCGGCATTTTCAACAACGCCGGCCAGGTGCTCAACCACAGTCTGTACTTCACGCAACTGCGTGCCTGTCCGTCCGCTCCGGAAGTCAACGAGCCCCACGGTCCCCTGGCCGATGCCATCGTGCGGGAATGGGGCAGTTTCGAGAAATTCAAACAGACTTTCCAGCAGCAAGGGACCGCGCTCTTCGGCTCCGGCTGGGTCTGGCTCTCCGCCGATAAAGACGGCCGTCTGGCCATTACGCAGGAAGCGGGTGCCGGCAATCCCGTCCGCCATGCACGCACGCCCCTGCTGACCTTTGATGTCTGGGAGCACGCTTACTATCTGGATTACCAGAATCGCAGGGCCGCCCACCTGAGCGCCCTCTGGCAGATTATCGACTGGAGCGTCGTTGAAAGCCGCTACAACGGGCGTTAATCGTTCTTCAAATGCACATCCATCTGCGGGAACGGGAAGCCGAAACCGTTCTGCGGCAGCGCACTGTAGGCGCGGTGGTTGTAATCGAAATACACATCCCAATAGTCGGATGAACTGACCCATCCGCGCACCACGAACACGACGGCGCTCTCATCCATACTGAAGAGCGCCGTCATCGGATTGGCCGCGCCCGGATGCGAAGCATCGAGAACACGCTTGTCCTCTTTGAGCAACTGGAGCAGCAGATCCCGGACTTTTTGGGAATCCGCACCATACTCCAAGCCGATTTTCCATTCCACCCGGCGCACCGGATTGTGGGTGTAGTTGTTGATGGTGCCATTGGACAACGCCCCATTGGGCAAGGAGACGACCCGGTTGTCGGGCAAGGTCAACTTCGTACTGACAATGGTCATGCCGGTCACCGTACCGGCATAGCCCTGCGCTTCGATAAAGTCTCCCACCTTGAAAGGCTTGAATCCCAGCAGCATGATGCCACCGGCAAAATTCTGCACCGTACCGCTGAGGGCCATGCCGATGGCCATACCGCCGGCGGCGAGCAAAGCGGCGAGCGATGTCGTATTGACCCCCAACGCACTCACCGTCATCACAACCAGCAGGACGGTGAGGGTAAAGGAGACGAAACTCGTCACAAACGAAGAAAGGGTCGGGTCTGTATTGCGGCGGGTGAACATCCGGGAGAGCAGTTTCTTGATACGCCGGATCACCCAGGCACCGATAAAATAGATGGCAAGGGCAGCCAAGACTTTCAGGCCGAACTGGATGGCGTCCTGCCCGAGTTGCTTGAGGGCGGAGTCCGGATTTTCAGCCAGGGTGCGGGCAAATGCCTGGCTGGCGAGCCGCACGGAATCCATGTGTTCGGCAAGTTGCTTGGGATCGACCGTAGTCTGAAGGAAAGAAACAAGGAGATTCATCATGCTGTTGTTTTAGGAGCGCAAAGGTAAGGAAAAACTCAGAGTTGCGGGTCAAAAAGACGGACGATTTTCTGGAAGAAGCGCTTGGGCCAGGGCCAGGCGTTGACCTCCGCGAGGGTGATTTCACGGCATTGCTCCAAATCCCGGAAGAAAATCTCTTTGGCCCGCAGGGCGCATTCCTCGTCATAGAAATAGACATTGTCCTCGTAATCGATGCTGAAACTGCGCTCATCCACATTGGTCGTACCCACCATGCTGAGGTAGTCGTCCGAGACAAATGTCTTGCTGTGGATAAACTCCCCCTGCCGCTCGTAGATGCGGATGCCCGCCTCCAGACACTCTTTGTAATAAGCCCGGTTGGCCGGACGCATAATCAGGGTGTCCACTTTGGCCGGGAGCATCACGCGCACGTCAATACCCGATGCGGCCGCCGCTTTCAAGGCGTCCAGCAGGGACTGGGGCGGCGTGAAATACGGGGTCTGGAGATAAAAATAGTCCCGGGCATTGTACAAGGCCCACTCGTAACTCAAGCGCAGCACCGGAATCGGGCTGTCGGGTTCGTCGGCGGCCAGCTGCGCAATTTTGTCCCGCAGCAAGGGTATATCCGACCCGGGAAGCGGATCCTGATGCGGGCCCGCACGCAGATAATCCGGCAACGGCCGGTCGAGTTCGCCCCCGGAAGTCACCCAGGAGTCCAGAAAGACCAGTTGGAGGGAGGCTACGATGTCGCCGGTCAGACGCAAATGGGTATCGCGCCATTGGAGGAAATAATGGTCATTGATGTTCATGCCGCCCGTGTAGGCGATCCGGTTGTCGATGACCACGATCTTGCGATGGTTGCGGTAGTTGAGATAGGTGGCGAGTTCGATGAGGTGGCGTTTCGGATTGGTGAAGGAAACGACTTCCACCCCGGCTTTTTTCATCTGGTTGTAATACCGGGGCGGAATCGGGAGATTGGCAAAATTCTCATTGATGAAACGGACCTTGACCCCCTCCCGGGCCTTCTGCATCAGCATGTCCCGGACGGCTTTGCTCCCCCGGTCCATGCCGAAATGGAAATATTCCATGTGGATGGACTCCCGGGCATTTTTCAGATCCTCCATCAAAAGTTCGTACTTGCGTTTCCCCCGGACGATGATTTCGGCCTGCGTGCGGGACTTGGGGAGCAGGATGCCTTGCGCCAGAAGCCTGGCCAGGGGATGATATTTGGGCCGGATGTCCTCCAGGGCCGATTCGCTGGCAAATTCCGCCCGTGTCCGCCCGTCCAGCTCCTTTTCCATCTTGTCGGTAAAACGCTTGTGTCTTTTTACAAAGACGCGATGGTGGCGCTGGTTGATGCCGAAAAACAGATACAGGACAAATCCGCCGATGGGAAAAAGGATGACGACGAGCAGCCAGGAAAACTTCCTTCCGGAGCCGCCGTTGTCCTCGATGATGGCGGCGACCGTAGCCGCCACGACCGCCAGATATACCCACGCAAATATGTCTCTCGCCAACATTTTGCACAAGATACGAATAATTTTCAGAATACTCTTCCATTATTGCGTCCTGTTTTGTATTTTTGCATGATAACTGACTAAACAATCATCAAGATGAAGGACGAAAAAAACTGTCTTCGCGCGGAAGGCAACCGGATTTATGTCAAAGGCAGTCTGACCGGCGAAGGAATCGATGCCATCAAGGCCGCCCTGCAGGAACACCCCACCTTCCTGCTGGACTTCAGCGAGGTGGAGGATGTCAATTTCGCAGCGATGCGTGGGCTGCTGAACATCCGCAAGGCGGGCGCAGGCGTCTCCATCGTCAATGCTTCGGACGCCGTTACCGAGAAATTTGAAGACAGCGGCCTGTCCTCTTTCGTCAGCATCTGCCGCAAGGCAAAACCGCTGGACATGTCCCGCTATGAGGAATTTGGCGAGAGTTTCATGTCGAAGGCCTACAACAGCGCCGACGGAGACGCGATGATCAAGGTCTATGGCAAGCGCGGCTCGCTGGAAATGGTCGCCCGCGAAAAGGCGGTCGCCCGGGCCGTGATGGTCTTCGGCATCCCCACTCCGCTGGTGGGAACCGTCCACAGCGACGGGGAAAAATGGGCCCTGGACTTCGAGCGCATCGAGGGCAAACGCTCCTTCTCGCGCATCATCTCCGAGGAGCCGGAAAAGACCGAAGAGATCACTGCCTGTTTCGCCCGGATGAGCCGGCAGTTGCACCGGACACCGTGCGACACCACCATCTTCAGCGACCGGCGCGCGGTGTACCGCCATGTCATCGGCGGCTCGGCGGCCATCTCGGAGACAATCCGTGAAAAATGCCTGGCATTCATCGATGCGATTCCCGATGCCGTGACCTGCCTGCACGGGGACTTGCAGCCGAGCAATGTCATCACCAACGGAAAAGAAAATCTCTGGATTGACCTTTCGGACTTCAGTTATGGCTATCCGATGATGGATATGAGCATGTGGTATTTTCTCTCCAATGTGGCTCCCGAACCGATGATGGTACATCTGTTCCATCTGGGAAAGGAGCAGATGCGCCAAATCTGGGAGATCTTCTGCCGGCACTATTTCGACACGGAAGACCCGGCCGTCCTCGCCGAAAAGGAAGCCGAAGCCCGGCGCTACTGCATCCTGCACATGGTCTATCTGGGCTGTCTGAGCGGATTCGAGCCCTTCATGATGCCCATTATCGAAAAAGAACTGCTATAAGGCTCCGGGCCGTCATGAGCGGGCCTCTTCGAGGAGACGGCCCAGTTCGTCGATGCTCTCGCAGATGAGCGTGGCACGGTCTTCGGGACAGGAAGCGAGCGCCGTTTCGAGCGTAGTCTCGCCGCTGAGGACCAGCACGCCGCAGGCACCGGCGTTGAGCGCCGTCTTGACATCGGTATAGAGCCGGTCGCCTACCATCGCCGCATGGGCCGGAGCGACCCCCATCTTGTCAAGGATCCCGGTCAGAATCCCCGGATTCGGCTTGCCGATGACGATGTCAGGCTGGCGGCCGCAGGCGGCGGCGATGCAGGCACAGATGGAACCGCAGTCCACCAGGATGGTCGGCTGGTCGGTCGGACAGACCCAGTCGGGATTGGTCGCGATATAGGGAATGTCCCGGTGGGAGGCCCACCAGGTACAGCGGCACAGACGGGAATAGGTCAGCGTCATGTCAAAGGCCGCCACCACCGCATCGGGACGGTCGGCCGGGTCGTCGGCGCAGGAGACAAAGCCGGCCGCTTCGAACTGGGATATCATCGAAGGCGTACCGAGCAGGAAAAGACGCCTGGCGACAGGATAATGCAACTTGATATAGTCGATGGCCGCCGCCGTCGTGCTGTACATCTGCCCTTCCCGGCAGGGAATGCCCAATTTGTGCAACTTGGCGATATAGTCGTCCAGCGAACGGGTGGGATTGTTGGTCAGGAAACAGTAATCGATTCCCAGGCGTCCCAGTTTTTCCAGAAAAGGCAGGGTATAGGGAAAGAGCGTGCTTCCCAGATAAATCGTGCCGTCCATGTCAAGGGACACATGACGGATGCCGCGAAGCAACGCACGCATCCCGTCCGTAAGCGTCGCCGTGTATTGTCCGTGATCGAGTGCAAGCATGGCTGCTGTACTTTTTATGCGTTCAGGATGGCGTCGGCAAGTCGTTCAAGGGCGGGCAGGTCGCTCTCCTTCATCCGGCTGCGGATGGTGACGGCCGGCGCGATGATGTCCACATCTTTCATCGTTCCGATCATTTCCTTCATCACGCGTCCGGCGGAAGGGGCCCAGGAACCGTTTTCCAGCAAAGCCACCTTGCGACGGGTATAACCCTTGATTTGCAGGCGGTGCAGAAATTCGTACATCGGCGTGAAAAGTCCTCCGTCATAGGAGGCCGCCGCCAGCACCAGTTTGGAGTGCCGGAAGGCATCTTCCACATTCTCGGCGAAGTCGCTGCGCGACAAATCGCTCACTTCTACGCGGGGCGCACCTTTGGCTTTGAGGATATCCGCCAGTTTGCGGGCGGCCGCGAGCGTACCTCCGTGGATGGAAGCGCAGGCGATGAAGATGCCCTCGGTCTCGACATCATACTTGCTCCAGATATCATACAGGCCGGTATAGTAGTCCAGCCCGTCCTCCAGAAGAGGTCCGTGGAGCGGACGGATGGTCCTGATGTCCAGCGCGGCCGCCTTCTTGAGGACCGCCTGCACCTGCACACCGAATTTGCCGACGATGTTGAAATAATAACGCCGGGCTTCGCAGGCCCAGTCGTCATCGTCACGACCGTAGAAACCGCATTTCGAGAGGGCGCCGAACTTGCCGAAACCATCCGCGCTGTACAGACAGCCGTCGGCTGCATCATAGGACATCATCACTTCCGGCCAGTGGACCATCGGTGCGGCGATGAATTGCAGGCTGTGGCTGCCCAGGGAAAGCACATCCCCCTCTTTGACGACCAGCGTACGGCCTTGCAGGGAGATATGCTCGAAAAACTGCGGCAGCATCGCAATCGCCTTGGCGCTTGCTACGAGCGTCGCATCCGGATAGTCCGAAAGGACGCGGGCAACAAGGGCGGAATGGTCCGGTTCGAGGTGATGGACCACGAGATAGTCGGGCTTGCGCCCGCCCAGCGCCTCGGCGAGATTCTTCAGCCAATCCTCCCCTTTCCGCTGATCGACGGTGTCCAATACCGCCACCTTTTCGTCCAGGATAACATAAGAATTATAGGAAACGCCCTCCGGGACGATGTATTGGCTTTCAAACAGGTCCAAGTCGAGGTCGTCGGCACCGATATACTTTACTCTTTCATTTAACTCACGTACCATAAATCATTATCATTAAATCGTTCATCACTTCAGTCACAGCCAGGACGGATCCGGCTCGAAAGCGGGAATGTGCAGCATCTGCGTCTTGAACAGGTTGGCGCGGTGCATGCGGTCGATTTTGGCGCGGACGGCCTCATCGTCGCAAATCCCCTCGCGGATGTAACGGTCAAGCACGGCGTAACTGAAACCGAATTTCTGCTCATCCGGCATCGAGCCGGGGAGACCGTCATCCGGCGTTTTGCCGACCCACTTTTCCGGCAAGCCGAGGGCGCGGCCGACGGCCAGCACTTCACGCACGCACAGATGCCCCAAGGGCGAAAAAGACCCCGCCGCATCTCCATAGAGCGTGGCGTAACCGATGTAATCTTCGCTCAGATTGCAGGTATTGGCGACCAGACCGCCGACCGTCTGCGCCACGGCATAAAGCACCGTCATGCGGATGCGCGGCGGGATGTTGAGAACCGCCTGCCGGGAAAATCCCGTCTGTCCATCTCCTGCCATTCTGTCGGCCGGTCCCGCGACGGCCGGCCTGAACGGCTCTCCCAGCGCTCTTAACGCCGTTTCCACCTCACCGATATTGAGACACACATAACGGATGCCCAGCCACTCGCAGATTTCATCTGCATCATTGACCGGCTGACTGCCGGAAGGCATCGCCACCCCCACGACCCGCTCAGGCCCCAGCGCGGAAGCGCACAACGCGGCCGCCACGGTACTGTCCTTGCCGCCGCTCATGCCCAGCACGGCACAAGCCTGCGGCCCGAAAGGCGCAAACCAATCCGCAATCCACTGCACGCAAGCGTCTTTCAGTCTTTCGGCATCCATCTTACTCAACGGTTGGAAATGGGGGTGTATTCGTATTCATCCGTGACACAGCGATAGGCCGGGCGGATGATGCGGCTGCCATTGAAGTTGAGTTCCTCGTTGCGGTGCGCACACCAGCCCACGGAACGGGCCATCGCGAAAAGAGGCGTATAGATTTCCGAAGGAATGCCCAGCATATCGTACACGAAACCGGAATAAAAGTCCACGTTGGCGCACATGAACTTTCCGCGTCCCTTGACTTTATAGACGGTCTCGATGGCCACTTTCTCAACCCGTTTGAGAAACTCGAACTCTTCGCTGCGTCCCTTTTCGACAGCCAGTTTCTCCGCCATTTCCTTGAGCAGGACGGCACGGGGGTCGGACTTGGTATAGACCGCATGGCCGATACCGTAAATGAGGCCGGTGTGGTCGTATGCCTCCTTGCGGAGCATACGGGTCAGATAGGCCTCGATTTCCTTTTCATCTTTCCAATTGACGATGCGTTCCTTGAGGTGCTCGATCATATCGCTCACCTTGAGGTTGGCACCGCCGTGCTTGGGCCCTTTCAGCGAACCGATGCCGGCTGCGATGGACGAGTAAGTATCGGTCCCCGTAGAAGAAGTCACACGGACGGTAAAGGTCGAGTTGTTACCTCCGCCATGCTCGGCATGCAGTATCATCAGCACATCCAATGTCTTGGACTCCAGCATCGTAAACTTGGGTCCCTTGAGCA
>CAMNQO010000022.1 GCA_946549475.1 uncultured Bacteroidales bacterium | reverse complement strand
ACAGCGACTGGGGCTACAGCTGGGTGCCCGTCCTGGGTCCGGTTTGCGGAGGTGCAGCCGCTGCGGGACTTTTCCTCCTGCTTTTCTAAAAGGAGGACGCTGCGGGACCCGGCGTATTTTCCATTTCGCCGTACCGGCTGCCGAGGCAGTGCCAGAGGACGATACCGGCGGCGACCGATATGTTGAGCGAGTGCTTGGTGCCGAACTGGGGGATCTCGAGGGAAAAGTCGCAGGCGTCCACAACCTCCTGGCGTACCCCGTCCACTTCATTGCCGAAGACATAGGCATAGGGCCGGCCCGGCTGCGGGGAAAACTTTTCCAACGAAACCGACGAGACCGTCTGCTCCACCGCCACGAGGGTAAAGCCGGCGGACTTCAAAGCCCGGACGGTCTCCAGCGTATCTTCACCCTGTTCAAACGGGACGACCTGCTCCGCCCCGAGGGCGGTCTTGCGGATGAGCGGAGACGGAGGGACGGGCGTGATGCCGCAGAGCCATACGGCATCCGCCTTGAAACAATCGGCCGTCCGGAAAACGGATCCCACATTGTGGGCGCTGCGGACATTGTCCAGCACGATGACAACGCCCGTACGGGTCGCCGTGTATTCTTCCGGCGTCAACCGTTCCAGTTCGGTATTGAGCAATTTTCTGTCGTTCATGGCAAGAGAAGCGCACATCCGCATGCGCTACGGCTGCAAAATTACACAAAAAACGCCGGATTGAACAGAAACTATCATAAATTTTATTATCTTCGCAAGTTGAAATTATATATGTTGATTATGCTCTCCGCTATCCTACAAGTTGATTCCGCCGCCACTGCGGTGCAGGCCGCGCCGCAAGTGGTCGAACAGAGTTATTCTCTCATTGAAATGTGCCTCAAGGGCGGCTGGCTGATGGCTGTCCTGGCCCTGCTTTCCGTCATCGCCATCTACATCTTCGGGCAGAAGTTGTGGATGACCGTCCGCGCCGGCAAGGACAGCGCCTATTTTATGCGCGAAATCGGCGACAAACTCCAAAGCAACAAGCGCCGCAGCGCGATGGACTATTGCGACAGCATCGGGACGCCCCTGGCCGCTACCATCCGGCGCGGCATCGAGAAACTGGACCTGCCCGACGCGGAGGTCAAGTCCGCGATGGAGGCCGCCGGCAGCCATGAGATCGCCCGCCTCGAAAAAGGCCTGCCCGTACTGGCCAGCATCGCCGGCGGCGCCCCCATGATCGGATTCCTCGGTACGGTGAGCGGTATGATCCGTGCTTTCTTCAACATGTCCAACGCCGGCAACAATGTGGACATCTCCCTTTTGTCGAGCGGCATCTATGAAGCCATGGTGACCACCGTCGGCGGTCTGATCGTCGGCATCATCGCCTATTTCGCCTACAACTTCCTCGTGGAGCGCATCGACCGTGTGGCGGACAGCCTGGACGAGGGCATCGAGGCGTTTATGGACATTCTCCAGCAAGAATCCCAAGAGCAACAGTAATATGGCCGTCAAAAGAAGAAACAAAGCCGATGCACAGTTCTCGATGTCGTCCATGACGGACATCGTATTCCTGCTGCTGATATTCTTCCTGGTCACCTCCACATTGGTCAATCCCAATGCCCTGAAATTATTGCTGCCCAAGAGTACCGGACAGGTCGCAGCCAAGGCGACGACCAGCGTGAGCATCAAGGATTGGCACAACGGGACCTACAGTTATCACATCAACGGCGACGAGACGCCCATTCCCTTCAGCGAGGTCGAGGACGCCCTGATCAATGAATTGATTGAACAGGAAGATCCCACCTTCAGCATCTATGCTGACGAGACGGTGCCCGTGAAGGAAGTGGTCGCGATGATGAATATCGCCAAACGCAACCACTACAAGGTCATCATGGCCACTTCACCGGAATAGGATGGCTCCCAGAAACGACAGACAGCAATCCCGGTTGATCCGCTCCCGCCTGTGGGGCGTGGCCGTCAGCGTCGTCTTCCACGGCGCACTGCTGCTGTTTGTCAGTTTCTCCTCGCTGACCTATCTCTATCCGCCCCCGGAAGAGAAGACCCTGCTCATCGAGTTTGAGGAAATCGAAGTTCCGAAGCCGGAAAGGATGCGTTACGGCACCGCGCCGAAGGTGCGCCAGCCGGATCCGTCCAGAGAGGTCAATATCGTCAAGGCCGCCGAGGCGCAGGAGCAGGGCAGCAAGCAAAACGAAGCGATGGAAAGCACGATGGGCGATGAGGGCGACGTGGAGAAATACGAGCCGCCCAGAAGGCAGATCAACCGCCAGTCACTGTCGGCCAGTGCGGACAACCAGGCCCGCAAAGACACCCTCGCCCCGCAGACCGCTTTCGAGCGCTCGGACCAGTTGTCCGTGGGACATGCGGACGGCAACAGCAAGATGGGACAGGAAGCCGGGACGCCCAACGCCCGCCTGGAAGGACGCAATGTACTCGGCATGCTCCCCCGTCCCGCCTATGACCTCAACGAGGAGGGCATCGTGGTCGTGAAAATCTGGGTGGACCAGAACGGGAATGTGACAAAGGCGCTTCCCGGCGCCGCCGGCACGACGGCCACCAATACGCAACTCTGGACAGCCGCCCGCAACGCTGCGATGAAGACACATTTCAACCAAAGCGGCAAGGCCGCCCCTTTGCAGGAAGGAACGATTACCTACATTTTCAAATTAAAATAACAGCCGTGAGGCTGAATCGTATGGAACAAGACAAAAAACTGAGACCCCGCCGCAAGAGAATCGGCGAGAGCGCACAAAGGCCGCTCCGTAGCAGCGAAAATGCCCAAAGGCCGCACACCGGCGAGCATGAGCACAGAAGCCATTTCCACAAAAACGACCGGAAGGGTTACACAGACCGGAAAGAATCCGGTGAGCGGAAAGATTTTGCTCCCGGAAAGAGATTCGAGGCCAAAAAAGGATTCCGCCACAACAAACCGGCGCCCGACAACAGCGGCATCACCCGGATGATTGACGAGCGCAAAAAGAAGTTCGGCGCCCCGGAACTCTCCAAGGGCGAAAATGTCGGCATTCCCGTCAAGGAAGTCGTGCGCCTCAACAAATTCATGGCGAACTCCGGCATCTGCTCCCGCCGCGAAGCAGACACCTTCATCCAGGCCGGCGTCGTCACCGTCAACGGACAGGTGGTGACCGAACTCGGGACCAAAGTCAACATTTACAAAGATGAGATCCGCTTCAACGGGGAGAGGCTCAAAGGCGAGCCCAAGGTCTATGTCCTGATGAACAAGCCCCGGGGCTATGTCACCACCATGACGGATCCGCACGCGGAAAAGACGGTCATGGAACTGCTGCGCGGCTGCAATGCCCGTGTGTTTTCCGTCGGCCGGCTGGACAAGAATACGACCGGGGTGCTGATGTTCACCAACGACGGCGAAATGGCCGAGAGACTCACCCACCCCTCCTTCGACAAGAAGAAAATCTACCAGGTCAACCTGGACCGCGACCTCAAACAGGAGGATTTCGACCGCATCCTCACGGGGGTCGTACTGAGCGACGGCATGATTGCCGCCGATGACTTGCAATATATCGACGCGGTGGACAAACGGAAAATCGGGATTGAAATCCATTCGGGCAAAAACCGCATCGTCCGCCGCATTTTCGAGAGCCTCGGCTACGATGTAAAGGCGCTCGACAGGGTGTACTTCGCCGGTCTGACCAAAAAAGGACTCAAGCGGGGCGAATGGCGCTTCCTGACGGAAGGAGAAGTCAATATCTTAAGGATGGGAGCGTTCAAATAATGAAGCACCGCGCAGGATTCGTCAACATCATCGGCAACCCCAATGTCGGGAAATCCACGCTGATGAACGCCCTCGTCGGGGAGAAACTGTCCATCGTGACAGCCAAGGCCCAGACGACGCGCCACCGCATCATGGGCATCATCAACGGAAAAGATTTCCAGGTCGTCTTTTCCGACACGCCGGGCATACTCAAGCCGGCCTACCGCCTGCAGGAGAGCATGATGAATTTCGTCGATACGGCCATCGGGGACGCGGGCATCATCCTCTATGTGACCGATACGGTGGAAACGGGAGACAAAAACGAGGAATACATCGAAAAACTTTCCCGCATCGACTGCCCGGTCATCGTGGTACTCAACAAAATCGACTTGAGCAGCCAGGAGGCGGTAACGGCCCTGATGCAGCACTGGCAGGAACAACTTCCCCGCGCCCTCGTCATCCCGGCCAGCGCACAGTTGAAGTTCAATTTGGACAAGATCTTTGACGCGATCGTCGAGCGGCTGCCCGAGGCTCCGGCCTGGTTTGACAAGGACACTTTCACCGACAAGAACATGCGCTTCTTCGCCTCCGAGATTATCCGGGAAAAGATTTTCCTGAACTACGGACAGGAGATTCCCTACAGTTGCCAGGTAGAGATCGAGGAATTTCACGAAGGAAGCGGACGATACGATATCAGCGCCGTCATCTATGTGATGCGCGACAGCCAGAAAGGCATCCTCATCGGCAAGGGCGGCAGCGCCCTCAAGAAAACGGGGACCGCCGCCCGCATCGATATGGAAGATTTCTTCCAGACGAAAGTCTTTCTGCAACTTTTCGTCAAGGTCGATCCCGACTGGCGGGAAAACAAGCGGGCATTGAAACGGTATGGTTACGAATTTTAATATCGGGAATATGGATAAAGAGGAACTCGAAGAAATGGACCAGGAGACGCTGGAAGATCTGGATGAATTGGAAGAAATGGATGACGAATCCGTATCGGCCGAGCCCGAAGGGACATACGACAGCCTGGTCGGCGAAGATGCCCGCAAGTTCCGTCTGTCCGGGATGTTCAAGGATTGGTTTCTGGACTATTCGTCGAAAGTCATCCTAGACCGGGCCGTGCCGCACATCGTGGACGGTCTCAAGCCGGTGCAGCGCCGGGTACTCCATGCGATGCGGGAGAACGACGACGGCACGCTGACCAAGGCGGCCAAGGTCGTGGGACAGGTGATGGCCTACCACCCGCACGGCGACCAGTCCATTTTCGGAGCGCTGGTGCAGTTGGGACAGAAGAAACTGCTGATTGACACCCAGGGTAACTGGGGCAACATCATTACCGGCGACCCCAACGCCGCCGGCCGTTATATCGAGTGCCGCCTGTCCGAATTTGCCAAGGAGGTCGTGTTCAACAAAAAGACGACGCACTGGATCCGGAGTTACGATGACAAAGCCGACGAGCCCCTGGAACTTCCCGTCCGTTTTCCCCTGCTTTTGTTCCAGGGCACGGAAGGCATCGCCGTGGGTATGGCTTCCAAAATCCTCCCCCACAACTTCAACGAGTTGCTGGACGCTTCGATTGCCATCCTGAAAAATGAGGAGTTCGAGATTTTCCCGGATTTCCCGACGGGCGGATATGTGGACTGCTCCAAATACAACCAGGGCCGGCGCGGAGGCAAGGTGAAAGTCCGCGCCAAGATTGAAAAGCGCGACAAGGATGTCATCGCCATCACCGAAGTGCCTTACGGCAAAACCACCGCATCCCTGTGCAGCAGCATCATGGATGCCCGGAAAAAGGGCAAAATCAAGATCGGCAAGATCGATGACCTGACGACCAAACAGGCGAACATCGTCATCAAACTGCCCAAGGATGTGTCTCCGGACAAGACCATCGACGCGCTCTACGCCTTCACGGAATGTGAGGTGTCCATTTCGGTCAACACCTGCGTCATCATCGACCACAAGCCGGAATTTATCGGCGTGGACGAGGTCCTGCGCTACGACACCTACCACACCCGCGACTTGCTGAAATGGGAGCAGGAAATCCGGCTGGACGAACTTTCGCACGACTGGCACTACACCTCCCTGGAAAAGATATTCTTCGAGAACGAAGTATATAAAATACTGGAAGACAAATCCTTCCCCAGCTGGGAAAAACAGTTGGAGAGCATCTTCCTCCGGATGAAAGAGTTCCAGCACCTGCTGCACAAGGAGATTGTGCCGGAAGACATCGAGAAACTGGTGGAAAAGCCCGTGCGCAAGATTTCCAAATTCGACATCAAGGCGGCAGACGAGAAACTCGCCAAGATCGAAAAGGAGATGAGACAGACGCAGCACAACATCGACCATATCACGGATTTCACCATCCAGTGGTTCAAGCACATCAAGGAAAAATACGGGGAAGAATGGCCGCGCCAGACGACCATCACATCTTTCGAGACGATTGCTGCGGGTAAAGTGGCTTCCAACAATGCCAAGTTGTATGCCAACAAGCAGACGGGATTCGTAGGCATGAGTCTCAAACGGGACGACAACGGAGAGTTTATCTGTGACTGTTCCGACATCAGCGAAATCATCGTCATCGCCAAGGACGGACGCTACCGCATCAGCAAGATTACGGACAAGAGTTTCTTCTATACGGACCTGGTCTATGTCGGCGTATTCGACCGGGGCGACACGCGCACGGTGTACAATGTCATCTACAGGGACGGCAAGACGGGCGTCAACTACGCCAAACGCTTCGCGATAACCAGCGTCACGAAGGACAAGGAATACGACCTGACGATGGGTACGCCCGGTTCCGCCATCCTCTGGCTGACGGCCAACCACAACGGTGAGGCCGGCAGCGTCAAGATCCGCTACAAACAGCAGAAAAAACTCAAGAAACTCATCGACGAGTACGATTTCAGCACCCTGGCCATCAAAGGGCGCGGCTCGCGGGGCAACATCGTGTCCAAGCACACCATCCAGAGCATCCAGCTCAAGAGCCTGGGCGTGTCCACCATCAGCGGCAAGGATATCTGGTTTGACGAGGACATCCAGCGGCTCAACGAGGAAGGACACGGCAAATACCTCGGAGCGTTCAATCCCGACGACCGGATCCTGGCCGTCTTCAAGAACGGGACATACTACACGACCTCTTTCGACTTGAGCAGCAAATACCAGGGCGAACTGCTCCGCATTGAAAAACTGGACAGCAGCAAGGTCTGGACGGCCCTCTACTACGACGGTGTGCTGAAGCGCTTCTACATCAAGCGCTTCTCCTTCGAGGAGAGCGACAATGCAGCCGTGGCGATTGCGCCCGACACCAAGGGGTCCTATCTGGTGGAACTTTCCGACGACCGCTATCCCCGCTTCGAGGTGACATTCGCCGGAAAATGGGCGCAGCGTCTGCCCGAAGTATTCGAGGCCGACGGCTTCATCGGCAAGAAGGGTATCGGCGCCAAAGGCAAGATGGTCCACGCGCTGGATGTCAAGAGTGTTCGTTTCATCGAGCCTCTCCTGCCCCCGGAGCCCGAAGAAGAAGCGCAAGGGAGCGGAGAGATACCGGATAGCGAGGTAAAGGCCGTTACCGGAGCGGATGTCAGCGGAGCGGATGTCAGCGGAGCGGATGCCGCCGGAGTCGCCGAAGAGGAGGGCGACGGCGATTTTCTCCCGACAGAGATTCTCACGGGGGCGGCTGCGGCCGGGGCGGATGTAGAGGTCATGGAGATTGAAATCGAAGACAAAGAGCCGACCCTATTCTGAACAGGATGATTACGTCCCCCGACTATGATTATCGCGCTTGAAGGTTTCATGGGCTGCGGCAAGAGCAGCGTCGGACGCGAACTGGCCCTTCTTACCGGCTGGGAAGCGTACGATCTGGACGCCTATATCGTGTTGCAGGAGGGCCGCAGCATCGCGGACATCTTTGCCAAGGAAGGAGAGGCAGATTTCCGTGAGATTGAGACAGCCTGCCTCAACGAGCTGTTGGAGGAATATGAGGGCGGGGATTTGATTGTCGCGCTCGGCGGGGGCACGCCGCTGCTCAATTCGGCCATCCTCAAAGAGAAAACCTGCTGCATCTGGCTCCGCGCCTCCTTCGAGACCATCCTGCGCCATGTCGGAGCTTCCGACCCGTCCCGTCCCCTCTACAAAGGCGACATCCGCGCCCGCCTCGCGCAGCGCGAACCCGTTTACGAAGCCACCGCCCGCCACATCATCGATGTGGACGGCCTTTCCCCCGCCACCGTTGCCCGGCAGATCCTCAAGATGATCCAAGCCTGAAACCCTGCCACCAATCCCGGCGGTCCTACTCCCATCACCCGCACCCGGCAGATCCTGCAGATCATCCAGACCTGCATAGGCTGAAACAGATTGCTTCATCATCTGACGGGCTGGTGGCATCCCATCTCGGAATCTTCATGAAATGTTTAATTCCTTCCATGTGGCCTAAAAATCAATTCTGATATCTGCAAAAGAGCATTTCAGTCCCCCTGTGCGCATACAGGCGCTCGCCGACACCCCTACATGCGCATTTTCAGCCTTTTTCGCGCATACAGGTACCTGCCAACGCCCCTATATACGCACCAGAGCCACCAACGGATGGCCGCACAGCAAGGACCGTCCAATACGAGAAAGGAAGGTTACGAAGCATCCCTCCTCCCTCTGATACCATCCGTAGTCCGATACCGGATGGTGCATCTCACACGAACATCCTTATCGATAAAAGCGCGCTTGCATCCATTACTGGATTAAAGATTTGCAAAATCACAATTAAGACAAAAAAAAGAAAAACATTTCATGACTTTTTGAAGAATCTTAGATTTTTCACTTAATATTGTGCCATATCAGAAACAAGACTTACGGGCAGGATTGTTTCTCGAAGAACTTAAAAACGCCAGGATATGGACTTTGTTTTTCTTACTACCAACCATACAGATTCTTGGATATGGTTTCGTGACAATGAGGATTATACGGCCGCCATGAACATCACGGCATTAACGACATATATTACCAAAGTCAAAATTATCGCATTTATATTAATGTCCAATCATGTTCATTTCGTCTTAAAAGGCTGTAAGGATGATGCTCTCCGATTTATAAATTACTTTAAATCTCACTATTTAAAATACCTTCATGGACGGTACAAAACGAACGATGCCCTCAAAAAAAAGCAAGTAGATATAAGGGAAATAAGCATTGGTAATGAGTATATGGAACGTGCCATTGCATACACGCACATGAACTGTGTCGCTGCAAAAATCTGTTTTTCCTCCTATGAATACAGGTGGGGCAGCGGAGGATGTTTTTTCAATCAAAGGAAGCCCCGAGGAAGAATGACTAAAACTTTTTCAAAGAGAAGCATTTGGAAAATGATGCATAGCAGAGCACAAATTCCGGGAGAATGGTTGGTCGGTGACGATGCTTACATATTGCCAGAATCTTATGTTGATATAGATTTCGTAGAAAACAGGGTATATAGATCACCTGCACGCTACTTATATTTTCTCAACAGTTCATCGAAAGCGAAAAAAAGGCTGGAAAACGACCCTGGTGGAATAATGAATTTTAGTGATGAAATGATGGTGATGGCTGTCAAGGAAATGTGTCGCTCACTGTTTCAAAAAAAAGGATTTACTGAATTAGGACCTGAACAGAAGGTTGAGGTGATATACCAAATGCGAACACGGTTCAAATGCGACCCTCGCCAAATTGCCCGGCTAACTTCTGTCCCGTCAGAACAAGTCATACAAATCTTGGATTCACTGTAGAGTGTTATTCCGACAGCCGCTTGCATTCGCGCATACAGGCGCTCGCCGACACCCCTACATGCGCATTTTCAGCCTTTTTCGCGCATACAGGTACCTACCAACGCCCCTATATACGCACCAGAGACGGCGGCGCGTCTATATCATCTCTTCGCGCTCTTTGATGTCGCGGATGCGGAGCTGGATGTTGGCGATGCCGCGGTAGTAGTTCTCGACGATGCTGTAGCAGATGTCGATGGGGTTGCCCTCCTTGATGTACTGGAAGCAGCCGGCCTGGTTGAAGGCGATGGCGGCGATGGGATGGTAGGGCGAGGTCTCTTCGATGAGTTCCAGTTTGAGGTGGTTGCCATCGGCGCCGACGCGGCGGCCGTTGCCGTTGTCATAGACATTTTCGGTGCGGAATACCGGCAGCGGATTGCCGGGACCGAAAGGCTGGAACTGTTTGAGGATGCGGAAAAACTTGGGGGTGATACCGGTAAAGGGAAGGTCCGCATCAATATCGACCACGGGCGTCAGCAGGGTCTGCGTCACATGGGAAGCGATGAAGGCTTCCATCCGGGTGCAGAACTCCGGCAGATTTTCTTCTTTGAGCGTAAGGCCGGCGGCATACAGATGCCCTCCGAAATTTTCCAGGAGGTCGCTGCAACTGTTGATGGCCTCGTACAAATCAAAGCCGTGGACGCTGCGGGCCGAGCCCGTGACCAGGCCGCCCGAGCGCGTCAATACGATTGTCGGACGATAGAACGCTTCCACCAGTCGCGAAGCCACGATCCCGACGACGCCTTTGTGCCATCCGGAATTATACACGATGGTCGCATGCTCCCCGGCCAGACAGATGCCGTCCGAAGCCCGGCGCTGCAATTCTTCCAGGGAGGAGACCGGCCTCTCGAACGCCTCCACCAGAGCCTTGGCTTCTTCGGTGATGCTTCTGTCCGCCGCCTTGCGGTCGTTGTTGTGCTGGTTGATTTCCTCACCGATCCGTATGGCGTCGGCATCGGTCCGGGCCGTCAGCAGTTGCACGGCGATGCGTCCGGACTCCATGCGCCCGGCGGCATTGATGCGGGGACCGATTTTGAAGACGATATCATCGATCGTGATATGCTTGGGATCCAGTCCGGAGAGGTTGATCATCGCCAACAGTCCCTTGCGAGGCTGCTCATTGAGTTGTTTGAGTCCGAAATGAGCCAGTACGCGGTTCTCTCCCGTCACGCCGACCAGGTCGGAAGCGATGCTCACGACCAGCAGGTCAAGAAGAGGAATGATTTCCTCGAACGGCACATCGTGGGACCGGGCATAAGCCTGCACCAGTTTGAATCCCACCCCGCAACCGCTGAGGTCGTCGTAGGGGTAGTGGCAATCCGTCCGTTTGGGGTCGAGTACGGCGACAGCCGGCGGCAACTCGCTGTCCGGAAGGTGGTGGTCACAGATGATGAGATCGATGCCTCTTTCGGCGGCATACCGGGTCTTGTCGATGGCCTTGATGCCGCAATCGAGGGTCACGATCAGTGAAAAGCCGTTCTCCTGCGCCCAATCGATGCTCTTGTAGGACAGGCCGTAGCCCTCGACATAACGGTCCGGAATATAAAAATCAATCTCCGAGGTGAAACGCTGGAAAAAGGACAGTACCAAGGCGACCGCCGTCGTGCCGTCCACATCGTAGTCGCCGTAAATCAGCATCTTTTCCCGGCGCGCAAGGGCCTGTTCGATCCGGGCGACCGCCTTGTCCATATCCTTCATCAAGAAGGGGTCATGGAGTGAAGACAGGGAAGGGCGGAAGAAATCGCGGGCCTGCTCGAAGGTCCTGATACCGCGCTGAACCAGCAGAGTGGCGAGCACGCGGTCGATTCCCAACTCGGAAGCAAGCCGGCTGACCACCTCGGGATCCCCTTGGGGTATCATTTTCCACTGAATTTCCTTTGCCATATCTTTGCAAAGATACGGATAAGCCGAGAGATGAGCAAATCTATTTGCTCATCCGAGGCGAGAGAATATTGCCGCGAGCAAAGCGATGCGGAAAGATAGCCATTTTGTCAGGATTTTGTATCTTCGCGGTAGAAATAAGTGGACACGCCTGTATGAAAGAACTTCTGGCAAGGAAAAATGTCGTTCCCTCGCTGGGACGATACGGCATCGATGCGATGGGAGCCATGGCACAGGGACTTTTCTGCACCTTGCTGATCGGGACCATCCTCAACACGCTGGGGAGCCAGTTTCACATCGGATTCCTGACAAAAGAATGGGTCGCCATCGCCGGGAAAGGTTATACCGTGGGCAGCCTGGCCGCCGCGATGGCCGGTCCGGCCATGGCCGTCGCCATCGGATATGCGCTCCAGGCCCCCGCCATGGTCCTCTTCACCCTCATTCCCGTGGGCTGGGCCACCAACGCCCTGGGAGGAGCCGGCGGACCTTTCGCGGTCTATGTCGTCGCCATCTTGGCAGCGGAATGCGGCAAACTTGTCAGCAAGGAAACCCGCATCGACATTTTGGTCACCCCCTCGGTCACGCTGCTGGCGGGCGTACTGATGGCCGCCCTTATCGCCGCGCCCATCGGAAGCGCTGCAACCTGGTTGGGCGGCGTCATCATGTGGGCAACGCAGTTGCAGCCTTTCCTGATGGGGATTCTGGTCTCCGTACTGGTCGGCATGGCCCTCACCCTGCCCATTTCCTCGGCCGCCATCTGCGCCGGGCTGGGACTGACCGGGCTGGCCGGCGGTGCCGCACTGGCCGGCTGCTGCGCCCAGATGGTGGGCTTCGCCACGATGTCCTTCCGGGAGAACCGCTGGGGCGGACTCATCAGCCAAGGCATCGGCACCAGCATGCTGCAGATGGGCAATATCGTCCGCAATCCCCGCATCTGGATTCCGCCCATCCTCACCAGCGCCGTCACCGGTCCCCTCGCCACCTGCCTCTTCCACCTGGAGATGAACGGCGCCGCCGTCAATTCCGGGATGGGCACCTGCGGTCTCTGCGGTCCCATCGGCGTATGGACGGGATGGGTGGAGCCTTCCGCCGCCGCCCTCGCGGCCGGAGCCCGGACGCTCACGCCCGGCTGGGAAGACTGGACGGGCTTGTTGCTGGTAAGCGTGTTGCTGCCCGCCGTACTGTGCCCCCTCTTCGCACTCCCCTTGCGCAAGATCGGCTGGATACAAGACAAAGATTTGACATTATAACCTCAAAAACTGACTATATGACCCTACACAAACGATGCACCCTCTTGCTCAAGCGGGCAAAAGGACTGCTTCTCATGCTGACTGCGATACTTCTTTTGAATGGCTGCAAAAACGAAGTCCGGCAAGGCTACCCCGTCACACCGGTGTCATTTACGGAAGTCAAAGTCGCTCCTGACAGTTTCTGGGGGCAACGGCTCGAAGCCTCACGCAAAGTCACCATTCCTCTCGCTTTTTCCAAATGCGAGGAAAGCGGGCGCTACCTGAATTTCGTGCAGGCCCGCCGGCAGATGGAAGCCACGGAAAATCTGGGCTTTCCTCCAAGCGGCTTTTCCTTTGACGACACGGATGTCTATAAGACCATCGAAGGAGCCAGTTATGTCCTGCAGGTAAGCCCCGACCCTGAACTGGAAGCCTATATAGACAGCATACTCGTACTGGTTGCCGCCGCCCAGGAGCCTGACGGCTATCTCTATACGCCCCGGACGATGAATCCCGAACATCCCCATGAATGGGCTGGAGAAAGCCGCTGGTCGAAAGAAGAGGTGCTCAGCCACGAACTCTACAATCTCGGACACATGGTAGAAGGAGCGGTCGCACACTATCAGGCCACGGGCAAGCGCAACTTCCTCGACATCGCCATCCGTTATGCCGACTGCGTCGTGCGGGAAGTGGGTGCAGCAGCGGGCCAGGCCTGCGTCGTACCCGGACACCAGATTGCCGAGATGGCCCTGTGCCGCCTGTATCTGGCAACGGGGGAGAAAAAATATCTCGACGAAGCCAAATTCTTCCTCGATTACCGTGGCAAAACCACCATCCGTGATGCCTACAGCCAATCCCACAAGCCCGTAACAGAGCAGGACGAAGCGGTCGGACATGCCGTCCGGGCCGCCTACATGTACGCCGGGATGGCCGATGTGGCTGCCTTGACCGGAGATCCTTCATACATCGAAGCCATCGAGCGTATCTGGGACAATATCGTCCGCTGCAAACTCTACCTCACCGGCGGCATCGGTGCCACGAAAGAGGGAGAAGCATTCGGCGAGAATTACTACCTGCCCAACGCCACATCTTATTGTGAGACTTGCGCTGCCATCGGCCATGTGTATGTCAACCACCGCATGTTCCTCCTGCACGGCCGGAGCCGCTACTATGATGTGCTTGAACGAACGCTCTACAACGGACTTATCAGCGGCGTATCGCTTGACGGCGGGGCTTTCTTCTATCCCAACCCGCTCGAATCCGACGGCAGCCATCTGCGCCAGCCCTGGTTCGGTTGTGCCTGCTGCCCCTCCAACATCAGCCGGTTCATTCCTTCCTTGCCGGGCTATGTCTATGCCAAACAAGGCGACAATCTATATGTAAACCTCTACATGCCCTGTACGCTGACGACAATGCTGAACGGAAAGACCATCTCCCTCAGCCAGCAGACCCGCTATCCCTGGGACGGAGACATCGTCTTCCGCCTGGATGAGGCGGCAGAGATGACCCTCAAACTGCGCATCCCCGGATGGGTACGCGGTGAAGTGACGCCGGGCGGTCTCTACCAATATGCCGACGGCAAGCAGCTGGATTATTGGGTGGAAATCAACGGCGAACGCATCCCTGCGTCCGGTGCTGCGGGAACGGCCGGCGCGGGCAGCCTCACCGCGGCAGTGGGAGAAGACGGCTACCTGAGCCTTGACCGCAAGTGGCAGAAAGGAGATGAAGTCCGCCTGCACTTTGACATGGAGCCCCGTCTCGTACAAGCCGATGAGCGCGTGGAAGCCGACCGCGGGCGTCTTGCCATCGAACGCGGCCCCCTCGTGTATTGCGCCGAAGAAATTGACAATCCGGGCTGTTCCGTACGCAGCGTCCGTCTGGCAGAAAATGCCCCGATAGGCGTCGAGCCGTTCAAAGGCATTCCCCTCTGCGGGACCGGCGATGCCCTGAAAGCCGACGAGGGTGACGGCACACAGATATTGATGCTCAAAGCACAAGCCTACAACGGCCGGAAGCCCGTCACTCTATCCTTGATACCTTACTATGCCTGGAACCATCGCGGAAAAGGAGAAATGAATGTATGGCTGCTGAAACGATAATACCCGTAAGGCCCCTTCACAGGATCCGGCGAGGGACAGGTCTGCTCTGGGCAAGCCTGATGGCATTGAGCGCTTTCGTTTCCTGCAGCAAGGACCGGATCACGCCTCTGCCGGAAAGCGAGATAGAAAAATACGACTATTACCAATACGGCGTAGGACGGCTTGAAATCACGACAGACAACCAGACCCCCGTCAGTTCCAAAGAGAATTATGTTGCCTGCGAGGTCAATCTCAAAGGAAACGGATTCTTTCCCGACCACTTGTACTTGCGCGGAAAAATCCGGGGACGGGGCAATTCGACCTGGGCCTGGTATCCAAAAAAGCCCTACCGCATCAAACTGGACCAATCCAGTCCGATGATGGGAATGGAAAAGGGAAAGGACTGGGCGTTGCTGGCCGATTTCCGTGACATCACCCATCTGATGAACAATGTCGCCTTCACCCTTGCCCACGAACTTGAACTCCCCCACGCCAACCATTCCCGTTATGTCAATCTGATTCTCAACGAACAAGATATGGGGCTCTACATGCTCACGGAACAGATTGAAGAGGGCAAGCGGCGGGTCAATGTGGATGCCACCCGGGGAATATTGCTGGCACTTGACCTCAATGACGGCCCCGGA
>CAMNQO010000021.1 GCA_946549475.1 uncultured Bacteroidales bacterium | reverse complement strand
GATATGATCGACCTGGATGCACAGGCGAAACCGCGCTATGAGGATGCCCTCAAAGTGGCCGCATCCCGTCACGACCTCTCCGTCATCGAGGTTTATGATCCCCTCGACACCGTCCTTCCCAATGTGGGCATCGTCCATGTCAAAGACGCCGAGACCGGCCGCGCAATGCGTGTGGACACCTCTCTCAGGCAGGTGCGGCAAGCCTACAAGCGGTATTTTGACACGGCCAGGGAAGAGACAAGCGATATGCTGGGCCGTTATGCCGTCGATGCGGTCCGTATCGCCACCGATGAAGATTATGTAAAAGGGCTGATATCCTTCTTCAAAAAGAGATGAAACGCTACCGTCATATCCTTCCTTTCGTGCTGATGCTGGCCAGCCTGGTTCCGGCCGGTGCGATGGGGCATAAAGAAGAGGTCGGGAAACAGCCGCACAGTGCGTTTCTCCAGCAACTGCAAGAGCGCGACTCCCTGCTGATTGCCGACCAGATACGCTATGGGGTACGCATCAGCCGCCTGTACGACGGCACGCGTCTGACCCCGCAGTGGCAGGGCGTGCTTTCCGATTCGCTGGAGACCGTCCGGGACTGGCACATCGATACCCTGAAATCCTGGACCGACAAGGAAGGGGAGGTTCGCAGCGACCTGGAACTCTCCACCGTCCTCACTTCCTTCGAGGAAGGTACTTTCACCCTCCCCGGCATTGCCGTGGAGAGATGGTTCAAGGACGGTGTCGTGGACACCCTCCGTTTTGATGGCCGGGAGATTACTTATTTCACGGTGCCCGTGGACACCGCGACCTTCCAGGTCCGTGATCTCAAGCGGCAGATCGGCTATCCCGTCACCTTTGCGGAGACGCTTCCCTGGATCGGCGGCTCGCTGGCCCTTGCGGCCCTTGTCGCGCTGGCCGTCTTCCTGGTCCGCCGCTACCTCCACCGCCGCGACGAGCAGATCTTGCAGCGCGAGCCCGCCCACATCGTGGCCCTGCGCCGGCTGGATGCCTGGCGGGGCGACAAATACTGGACCGAAGACAAGCAGAAACAGTTTTATTCCGGTGTCACGGATGCCCTGCGGGAATACATTGCGGCCCGTTACGGAGTGAGCGCGATGGAGATGACCACCCGTGAACTCTTTGACTCCCTCAAGGACGCTGACATCGACATGACGCTCCGCACCGGCTTGCAGCACCTGTTCGAGACCGCAGACTTTGTTAAATTTGCCAAGATGACTTTGCCGCGCGAAGAAAACGCCACCGTCGTGCCCTTCGCCGTGCAGTTTGTCACCGCCACCTACGAGCAGCAATTGCAGCAGGAGGCGCCGGCACAGGAAAAGGAGAAGGAGAAGGCCTGAGATGTTTTTCGAGTATCCCGATATCCTGTGGCTGGAACTTATCCCCCTCGCCCTGCTCGCCTTGTATGTCTATCGCGAGTGGACGGGGCGCGTGCCCCACATGCGTGTCTCCACGCTGGCTCCCTGGAAGAAAGGTGCCAGCGTCGTGACCGAAATCCTCTGCCATCTTCCGATGGCCCTGCTGACGGCCGTGATGGCCCTGCTCATCGTCGCCACGGCCCGTCCCCGCTCCTCCTCCACCCTTGAGACCGTCAATGCGGAAGGCATCGACATCGTGCTGACGATGGATGTCTCGACCAGTATGCTGGCCCGTGATTTCGCCCCGGACCGCCTGAGTGCCGCCAAAGACATCGCCATCGAATTTATCGCCGGCCGGCCGACCGACCGGATGGCCATCGTCGTATTTGCCGGCGAGAGTTATACCCAATGCCCGCTGACGACCGACCGCGCTTCCCTCATCAATCTGATGAAAGAAATCCAGACCGACCTGATCGAAGACGGCACCGCCATCGGAGACGGTCTGGCTACGGCTGTCGCCCGTGTCAAAGACAGCGATGCCAAGAGCCGGGTCGTCATCCTGATGACGGACGGTGTCAACAACTGCGGCAGCATCACTCCGCAGACTTCCGCCCAGATTGCCCAGGAATACGGCGTGCGCGTCTATACCATCGGCGTGGGTGCCAACGGTACGGCCCCTTATCCCGTGATGACGCCCTGGGGACCGAGAATCCAGGATGTGGAAGTCAAGATCGATGAAGATGTGCTCCGGGACATCGCAGCCCGGACGGGCGGACGCTATTTCCGGGCCACGGACAAGACGAAACTGGCCGAAATCTATGCGGAAATCGGCAAGATGGAGACTTCCCGTATCAGCGTGGACAGTTTCCCGGTCTATCAGGAACTCTACGAGAAATACGCCCTGGCCGCCCTCGTGCTGATGCTCCTGTACTTTTTGTTTGAAATCCTGTTGATAAGGAGGTTGCCGTGATTGTCTTTGCCCGTTATATGCTCCTCTGGCTGCTGCTCGGCGTGCCCCTCATCCCCCTGCTGTACGGACTGGGCCGCTATTTGCGCCGCCGCCGTCTGCGCACCCTCGGCGATGAGGCCCTCGTCCGGAAAATGATGCCTTCGGTGTCGCCGGCCAAGGCCTGGGTCAAAATCATCTTGCTTACGCTCTCCTACGCCTTTGTCGTCATCGGTGCGTCCCGTCCGCAAGTGGGCGCCAAACTCTCCCGCAAAGAGAGCAAGGGCGTGGAAATCATGATTGCCCTCGATGTGTCCAACTCGATGTTGGCCGAGGACTATGCCCCCAACCGGCTGGAACGGGCCAAACTGGCCGTGTCCAAGTTGGTGGACCGCCTGAGCGGCGACCGCATCGGCCTGGTGATTTTCGCCGGGAGTTCCTTCGTCCAGTTGCCTATCACGACGGATTATGTGTCCGCCAAGATGTTCCTCTCCTCCGTGTCCAACGAATCCGTCCCCGTCCAGGGAACGGCCATCGCCGATGCCATCCGCCTGTCGGTCAAGTCTTTCAGTCCGCAGAGCGAGAAAAGCCGCGTGGTCATTGTCATCACGGACGGCGAGAATCACGAGGATGATCCCGTCAAAATGGCCAGGGACGCCTTTGACAGCGGGGTGCGCATCTTCACCATCGGTGTCGGCTCGCCGGAAGGAAAGCCCATCCCCATGGGCGGGGAATACATCAAGGACAAGGACGGCAACATCGTCGTGTCCCGGCTGGACGAATCCACCCTGCGCGAAATCGCTTCTGCGGGCGGGGGTGCCTATGTGCGGGCGGGCAACAGCGAGTTCGGACTCAACCCCATTATCGACAGCATCCGGAAAATGGACAAGGAAAAGTTTGACGCGGTGGTTTTTGAGGAATACAACGAATTGTTTATGTACTGTTTCGCGGCGGCGCTGGTCTTGCTGCTCCTTGCCATGGGGCTGTCGGAGCGAAAATTCAAAAAACAATGGTTCGATGCATAATTTGGGAAAACATATCCTGCTGCTGGTGAGTCTCTTGCTGCTGTGCCAGGGCGCGGGAGCCGTCGATGACCGGATCAAGGACATCCGGGGCGGCAACCGCCATTTCGACAAATCCCGCTACCGCAAGGCGGAACTGGATTACCGCAGGGCGCTGGTCAAAGATTCTTCCTCGGTGGATGCCAACTACAACCTGGCCAATACCCTCTACCGCCTGGAAGACTACGACCAGGCGATGAAAGTGATGCAGAGTGTCTCGAAGACGGCCGACGAGAGCCCGTACAAAGGCGATTTCAACTACAATCTGGGCAATGTCTGTGCGGCCCGGGAGGATTGGGGACAGGCCGTCGAGGCTTATAAGAAGTCATTGCTGGAAAATCCCGGGGACTTGGATGCCAAGGAGAATTATCTCTATGCCAAGGCCAAATACGAGCAGCAACAACAACAGCAGCAACAACAGCAGCAGAATCAGGACCAGAATCAGGACCAAGACCGGCAGGACAAGGATCGGAATCAGGACCAGAATCAGAATCAGGACCAGAATCAAGATAAAGACCAGAATAAGAATCAGGACCGGAAGCAGGACCAGGACCGGAAACCGGATGAGGGCGGACAGCAGCCGCAGGAGCAGCAGATGAGCCCGCAAGCGGCCCAGCAGATGCTCCAGGCTATTCAGGAGAAAGAAAAACAGACCCAGGATAAAGTGGAGAAGGAAAAGGCCGCGCTGGTCGGTAAAAAGAAACGGGAGAAGAATTGGTAATGAAACGGGCAGTCATTTTTGTCATCTTGCTTGCCGTCTCGGTTTTCAGCGGACGGGCCCAAAGCCTTACGGTCGAGGCGCCCAATCTCGTGGCGGTCGGCGAGCAATTCAATGTGAGTTTCGTCTATGACGGCAACGAGTCCGTCTCTGATTTCAGTTGGGATGCCGGAGCGGATTTCCAGGTCGTATGGGGACCGCAGCAGGGGAGTTCCACCAGCATCAGCATAGTCAACGGCAAAGCGACCAAGACGGTGCGGCGCAGTTATACCTATGTGCTGCTGGTCGCCCGTCCCGGCGTCTTTACCCTTCCTTCCGCCAGCCTGACCACCAAGGGGAAGCGGCTCGCATCCCCGGAAAGACGCATCGAGGTGGTCGGAGCGGCCTCTTCGCAGACCCCCTCCGCCCCTGCGCAGCCGGGCGCTTCCGCTCCGTCCGCGGAAAAGGCGGATGCCGGCGGTGACATCATCCTCAAGATGGTGCTCGACAAGCGCAGCGTCACGCTCGGCGAGCCCGTCCGTGCGACCCTCAAACTCTACCAGCGGGTCAATATCACCGGATTCGACGATGTGAAACTGCCTTCTTTCAACAGTTTCTGGAGCCAGGATGTCACCCCCGACGGAGATATCCGTTTCGTCCGGGAGAATTACCAAGGCGCCATCTACAATGCCGCGACCATCAAGGATTATGTCATCATTCCCCAGAAAAGCGGCAAACTCGTCATCGAGCCGGCCGAAATGGTCTGTCTGGTCTATCAGCGCATCTCCCGCAACACCGGGAGCATTTTTGACGGCTTTTTCGACGACTACACCACCCTGCGCCGGCGTGTGACGACCGATCCCGTCACCGTGACCGTCCGCGACCTTCCCCGTCCCTCTCCCGCCGCTTTCTGCGGAGGTGTCGGCCAGTTCAGCGTCAGCGCCCGTGTCAGCCGCGACAGCCTCAAGACCCATGAGGCCGCCTCCCTTTTCGTGACGGTCAAGGGGCGGGGCAATCTCTCCCTGCTGGAAGCCCCGAAAGTCCATTTTCCGCCCGATTTCGAAGTCTATGATGTCAAAGTCAGCGACCAGATCGACAAAAGTTCGGGCGGCATTTCCGGCAGCCGGACCTACGAATATCCCTTCATTCCCCGCAGTTGGGGTGATTTTACCATCCAGCCCGTCGAGTACGCCTGGTACGATCTGTCCGCCAAGGCCTATGTGACGCGCTCCACGACCGCCCTTCCGCTGGCGGTCATCCGGGGGGAAGAGACGGCCGGAGCCGCAGCCGACCCGCAAATCATCATCGCAGGCAGCAACAAGAAGGGTGTCAAAGACCTCGGCAGCGACATCCGGTTCATCCATACGGAAAACAAAGGACTCCATGCCGACGATCCTTTTTTCCTGGGAAGCAAGTCCTTCTTCCTGATCGTATGCCTCCTGCTGGCCACAAGCGCCGTGGCGCTGACCGCCGGTCTGGTCCGCCGCCGGCGCAACGCGGATGTCGCCGGATCCCGCAAACGCACGGCCACCCGGATGGCCCGCAAGCGTTTGAAACAGGCCAAGGTCTTGTTGGACAAGCACATTGTCGCAGCCTTCTACGAGGAGTTGCACAAGGCGCTGGTGGGATTTGCCTGCGACAAACTCAATATGCCGACGGCCCGTTTCACCAAGGACAATCTGCAAGAGGAACTGATGCGGCGGCAGGTGGGGGCTGAAGATGCGCAGGCCTTCATCGCCCTGCTGGATGCCTGCGAAATGGCCCGCTACAGTCCTTCCGACGGACAGGAAGCGATGCAAAGGCATTTTGACCAGGCCGAACAATTGATTTCAACCTTGGATGCCCGGATGACTGACAAGAAAAACATCCTTCCGGTCCTGCTGGCCGGACTCCTGCTCGCAGGAGCGCCCGCTGCCCATGCGGCGGACAATTATGTCGATTCCCTCTGGAACAAAGCCACCGCGGACTACAGTGCCGGCAACTATGAGGACGCGGCCAGGGCTTATGCCTCCATTGCCGCCTTGGGACTGCAATCCGCCGACCTGCACTACAACTGGGGCAATGCCTGTTTCAAAAACAAGGACTACGGCCACGCCATCCTCCAGTATGAAAAAGCCCTCAAGGCGGACCCCTCGATGGATGATGCCCGCTACAATCTCGAGATTGCCCGCGCTTTCACCGTGGATGACATCGAACAAGTGCCGGAACTGATTTTCGTAACTTTCTTCCGCAATGTACGCAACCTCTTGTCTGCCAATGCCTGGACCTGGATTTTCCTGGTTATGCTGGCGCTCGCCCTGCTCTTTGTGGTGTTGTTCTTCCTGCAGGATGGGCCGGGGGCACGCAAGCGGGATTTCTTCTGTGGCCTGGCAGCCCTGCTCATCGCGGCTTCTTCGCTCGCTTTTGCCCATCGCCAGAAGGTGGAATACACGGCCCGGGACAGCGCCGTCATCGTGCGCAGTGTCGTAGAAGTGCGCAGTTCGCCTACGGACGAGGGCGCTTCGAGCCTCTTCATCCTGCATGAGGGGACCAAAGTCCGCCTGCTGGATGCTGTGGGTGCATGGAAAAACATAGAACTCTCCGACGGCCGGCAAGGCTGGATGAAGGCTTCGGATTTGGAAATTATCTGATTTTTGGCTAATTTTGAAGGTTTAATCTAAAACCTTTTGAAATGAAGTCGCTTTTGTTTGTCCCAGCCCTGCTCGCGAGCCTTGCGCTCTCGGCGGCGGCACCCTCTCAACTGCCTGACTGGCAGGATCCCGGCATCGTCCAGAAGAACCGTCTTCCCATGCGGTCCACTTTTTTCACTGACGGGGATTATGTGAGCCTGAACGGCATCTGGGATTTCCGTTTTTTCGCCGACCGCAAAGAGGTCACCCGCGAAGGCTTCGGCACCCTTCCTCTCAAAGATGAGGGAAAAGGCTGGAAGCCGATGCAAGTGCCCGGTTTGTGGGAGTTTGCCGGTTATATGGATCCCATTTATGTCAATACGCCTTATCCTTGGGACGGTCACTTCGAGAACAATCCGCCCTTCGTGCCCGATGAACACAATTATGTCGGGCAGTACCGCCGTGTCATCACGGTTGACAAGGCATGGAAGGGACAGGATATCTTTCTTTGCATCGGTTCCGCCACTTCCAATGTGCGCGTATTCGTCAATGGAAAGGAAATCGGCTACAGTGAGGACAGCAAACTTGAAGCCCGCTTCGACATCACCCGGTATGTCAAGCCCGGAGACAACCAGATCGGTCTGGAAATCCAGCGCTGGTGCGACGGTACTTATCTCGAATGTCAGGATTTCTGGCGTTTCGCCGGTCTTTCCCGCCAGACCTTCCTGTATGCCCGTCCGAAAGCCCGCATCGAGGATGTGAAATTCGTCGCTTCGGCGGACGGTGCTTTCGATTTCAAGGCGGAAGTGACCTCCGGCGTGTCGGCCCTGAAGTTGGAAATGACCGCCCCCGACGGCCGGAGCGTGCTGTCCCGGACCGTCAGCGTCAAGGGCAATGAGAAATCGGAAACCGGCTTCCGCGTGGTCCGTTTCAACGACAAAATCGCCAATCCCGCCTGCTGGAGTGCGGAAACGCCGGTGCTCTACGACCTCAAGGTCTCGGCCGTCGGCAAAGGCGCAGTCACCGAGACGGCCGGATTCAAAGTCGGCTTCCGCACCGTGAAGATTGAGGGCAACCAACTGCTGGTCAACGGCAAGCCCGTCCTCATCAAAGGCGTTGACCGCCATGAAATGAACGCATACAAAGGCTATGTGGTATCCGAAAAAGACATGGTCGGGGACATCCGCATCATGAAGGAACTCAACTTCAATGCCGTCCGCACCTGCCACTATCCCGACGACCCCAGATGGTACGACCTCTGCGACCGCTACGGTATCTATGTGCTGGACGAGGCCAATGTCGAAAGCCACGGTATGGGCTACGGTCCCGAGACCCTCGCCAAACGCGCCGATTACGAACTGGCCCATGTCGATCGTGCCCGCAGGATGGTCTTGCGCGACTTCAACCACCCCAGCATCATCGTCTGGAGTCTGGGCAACGAGGCCGGCGAAGGCCCCAACTTTGAAAAATCCGCAGCCTGGGTGCGTGCTTACGATGCCAGCCGCCCGGTCCACTATGAGCGCATGCGTGAGACTCCGGTCTCCGATTTCAATTGCCCGATGTATTACTCCTACGAGAAATGCGTCAAGTATCTGGAGCAAGGCTGGAACGGCAGCGAGGCCGAGAGGGCCCGTGCCGCCGGCTGGGACGGAAAACCGGTTCAGGACAAACCTTTGATCCAGTGTGAGTATGCCCATGCGATGGGCAACTCGATGGGTGGTTTCAAGGAATATTGGGACCTCATCCGCAAATACCCCGGTTACCAGGGAGGCTATATCTGGGACTTCGTGGACCAGGGAATCGAGTGGCCCTCCGACCCCGCCCGTTATGGGACGGACAAAATCATTGCCTATGGCGGCGATTTCAACGATTACGACCCGTCCAGCGACGATTTCAACTGCAACGGCGTCATCGCGGCGGACCGCAGCCTGCATCCGCACGCTTATGAGGTCCGTTACCAGCAGCGCAACATCCTTACCAGCGCTACGGCGGACGAGATTCTCTCCGGACGGGTGCAGGTGTACAATGAGAACTTCTTCACCGACCTGTCCAACTTCCGTATGCGCTGGACGCTCCAATGCGGGGGCAAAGATGTGCTGAGCGGCGTCGTTGACGACCTGCCCGTCCCCGCGCAGCAGACGGTCAGCGTATCGCTGCCCGGTCTCGGCCGCGCGGAGATTGAAAAAGCCTGCGGTCCGCTCGGAGAAAAAGATGTCTTCCTGTATGTCGAGTACAGCCTCAAGGCCAAAGACGGACTGCTGGACGCCGGTTTCGTATCGGCCTACGACCAGTTGACCGTCGCCGAAGCGGCCCCCAAGGCTTTCGTCTCTCTCGGCGCCGCCCCCCTCGTCAGCGAGGATGCCAATACCCTGACCTTCTCCGGCGAGCGGAAAGGCTGCGGCATGTCCCGTACTTCCTGGAGCATCCGGCTCGACAAGCGCAGCGGCTTCGTCACAAGTTACACCCTGGGCGGCAAGGAGTTGCTCAAGACTCCTGTCAAACCCAGTTTCAACCGGGCTTTCACATCCAATGACCTCGGCGCCGTGTCGCACGCCGCCCGTCGCGGAAAGACGATCGTCAATGCGATGGACCAATGGGTGGAGCCCGTCTGTGAGCCGGCATCCGTCGAGACTTTCTCCGGAGAAAAGACCGGGGCCCGGGTCGTCTTCAAGCCCCTCCTGGACGGAGCCGCCGGCCTGGTCCTCGAATACACGGCCGACGCGGCCGGCAACCTGGTCGTGACCGAGACGATGAGCGATGCCGGAAAACTGTCCGAAGCCCCGCTGATGGGTCGTTTCGGCATGGAATTTTCGATGCCCGGACAGTATTCTACCGTCGATTTCTATGGCTGCGGTCCCTTCGAGACCTATTGTGACCGCCGTTCTTCCGCTACGGTCGGCCGGTATGTCCAAAAAGTCGAAGACCAGTATCACTACGGCTATGTCGTCCCGCAGGAGAGCGGTACGCATGTCGGCTTGAAGTGGTTCAAAGCCCTGGATGCCAACGGTACGGGCTTGTGCATCGCCCGTGCCGACGGAGAGGAATTTTCCGCTTCCGCCCTGCCTTTCAGCCGGCTGGAACTCAATCCCGCCCGGTCCGGCATCAAACATTCTCTCCAGCTGAAAAAGCTTGCCTGCGAAAATCGCCGCAGCGAGGGCAGTACCTGGGTCAATTTCGACCTCGTCCAGATGGGCCTGGGCTGCGTCAATTCCTGGGGGGCCCTGCCGCGTGAAGAATACCTGGTCAAACCCGCTCCCCGCAGCGTCAGTTTTGTGATAAGTCCTGTTGTCAACATCGAATAGAATGAAACATTCCGCTTTATTCCTGGCATTTCCACTCATCGGGCTGGCTGCCGCTTCCTGCGGCCCCAAAACGCAGAAGCAGGAGACAGTGGTTCCCGTCACGGTATTGGAAGTGAAGGATATGCAGAGTGCGTACACCCGCAGTTACATCGGTACGGTCGTGTCCAAGCACAGTACGGTCTTGCTATGTCCATACGGGGGAACGGTGGTTGAAATGCCCGTGCGCCAAGGACAGAAAGTCGATCAGGGCACATTGGTCGTCAAGGTGGATTCGCCTGCGGCGGACAACATGAAGAAGACGGCCGACGCCACCTTGTCCCAGGCCCGGGACGGCTACCGGCGGGCGGAAAAAGTGTACCAGGCCGGGGGAATGTCCGAGATTCAGTGGAAGGACATCGCCACCAAACTGACCCAGGCCGAAGCGGCCGCCGACATGGCGGCCCGCATGCAGGAGGAATGTCAGGTGACGGCCCCCTGGGATGCCACGGTCTGTGAATTGCATGTCGCGCCCGGAGACGAAGTCAAGCCCCTCGCAAGGCTGGCCACCCTCATCGACGAGCGTCACCTCGATGTCTCCATCGGTGTGCCCGAAAACGAGTTTTCCCGCATCCGCGAAGGCATGAAGGGCACAGTCGTCATACCGGCCCTGGACTACCTGGAAGCGGAGGCGGCGATCGACGAAATCGGCGTGCAGGCCAGCCTGGTCAGCCACTCCTATCTGGTAAGGCTTGCCTTCCGCGAGCAGCCGGCCGGCCTGAAAGCCGGCATGGCCTGCAAGGTGAGTCTCGAAACGGACCGTCAGGAGCGGATGATCGTACCCGCGTCCGTCATCAAAGTCGATGACAACGGCCGTTACGTGTGGCTGGTCAATGCGGCCGACCGGGTAGAAAAGCGTTATGTCCGGGCCGGGGGCTTCGCCGGAACGGGCATATCCATCGAAAGCGGTCTCCGGCCGGGCGACCGCATCATTGTCGAAGGGACGCAGAAGGTGAGTACCGGTATGAAAGTCAGCCCTGTAGAAGTGGAGAATCCATGAGAAAAAACTGGGATTTTTTTGAAGGAGTCATAGAGGGGTCCAAAGCGGTCTATCTGGTTGTAGCGGGACTGATTCTCATCGGCCTGCTGGGCATCTGGAAGATGAACAAGGCGGAGTTTCCCACCGTTCCCATCAAACAGGGACTGGTGGCCGCCGTCTATCCCGGGGCCTCGGCCGATCGCGTGGAAGAGAATCTGACCAAGCCCCTCGAGGAAGTCCTGATGTCCTGTCCGGAAGTGGACCGAAAATCCCTGCATTCGGTGTCCAAGGATGGCATTTGTTACATATATGTCACCCTGAATGTACCTTCCGAGCATCTGCGTCAGACCTGGGCTGACATCCGCTTCAAGTTCCAGACCCGCAAACTCACCCTTCCGCTCAATGTCCTGGCCGTCGTTGTCCTCGATGATTTTTCCAATGTCTCTTCCATCCTCGTGTCCATGGAATCCGAGGACAAGGGCTGGAGCGAAATGGACGAGTATGCCCGAGATCTCAAGGAGCGTCTGCTCGCTCTTCCGGATGTGGCGAAGGTGCAGATTATGGGGTCCCAAAGCGAGGAGATCGCGGTCACGGCCGACATGGACCGCATGGCTGCATACGGCATCAGCCCGCTGGCCATCAGCCTGACCCAGACCCGGGACGGCATCCAGGTCCCCGCCGGTTCCTTTGCCGGGCGTTTCGGGGATTCGCGCATCTATGTCGAAGAACCGATTTCTTCCGAGGAGGCCGTCGCCAAGAAAGTCGTGATGAACGACCCTGCGGGCGGCATGGTCCGTATCGAGGATGTGGCCCGGGTCGAGCGGCGCATCAAGGAAAAGACCACGGCCATCCAGTTCAACGGGCACAACACCTTGCTGATGGGCATTTCCATGCGTGACAACCGCGACATCGTCGCTTTCGGTGCGGATGTGGACAAGGTTCTCCGGCAATTCGAGTCGGAACTTCCTTCCAGCGTACACCTTATGCGCGTCACCGACCAGCCCCGCGTAGTCCGCACCTCCATCGTCAATTTCCTGCGCGACCTCTTCATCTCCATCCTCGTGGTCATCCTGGTGATGCTTCTGCTCTTCCCCTTCAAGAGTGCCGCCGTCGCCTCTTCCGGCGTGCCGGTCTGTACGGCCGTCGCCCTGGCCGTGATGTATCTCGTCGGGATGCCCTTGAATACGGTGACGCTGGCGGCCCTCATCGTGGTGCTGGGCATGATTGTGGACGACTCCATCGTGACCATAGACGGCTATATGGCCAAACTCTCGTCGGGCATGGGGCGGAAGGAAGCCGCCATTGCCAGTGCGAAAGAACTGATCATGCCCATGCTGATGGCCACTTTGTCCATCAGTCTGATGGCCTTTCCGATGCTGTTCTTCGTGAAGGGACACCTGCATGACGTGTTCTTCGCCTTCCCCTGGGTCATGGCCATCGCCCTGATGACCTCGCTGGCCTACGCCCTTGTGGTCATTCCCTCGCTCGAAGTCCGGTTCATCGCTTCCGCCCGGCAGGATGAGGCCACGGGCTTTGCCAAAGTGCAGGCCGCCTTCTTCAACGCCTTGCAGACCGTCTATGACAAGGCGGAGCGCGTGTGTTTCCGCCATCCCCGTCTGACCCTGGCTTCGGGCGTCGGCCTGGTGCTTGCGGGCGTCGGTCTTTTCTTCGCCCTCAATCTCCAGATGCTTCCCAAGGCCTCCCGCAACCTCTTTGTCATCGAAATGAATCTCGAAGAGGGGAGCGTCCTCCAGGCCACCCAGACCCATGTGGACAGCCTGACCCGATGGATCCTGGCCGACCCCCGGGTCGAGAATGTCACCGCTTTCGTGGGGAGCAGCGCCCCCCGCTTCCATGAGACCTACGCGCCGGCCCTGCCTGCATCCAATTTCGCCCAGTTGATTGTCAATACGGTCAGTGAAGACGCGACCCGGGAACTGGTGCGGGAATACGAGGAAAAATACGAATACATTTTCCCCAACGCCCTCATCCGCATCAAGGAGATGGACTATCAGGGCGTGACCGCCCCGGTCGAGATGCGCGTCGTCGGCAAAGACCGCGCAAAAATGGTTCCCGTCGCGGACAGCCTGGCCGCCTTCATGCGGGCCCAGAACGACATCATGAAGTGGGTGCATACCGATTATTCCACCATTCCGTCCGTCAATATCACCCTGGACAAGGATGAGTCCACCCGCCTGGGCATCAATCCCGCGATAGTGGGCCTCTCCCTCAGTCAGGAGTTTGCCTCCACATCCCCGATCGTTGCCGGCACGGACGGGCCTCCCATCGCCATCTACGGCATCGGGAATCGGGACAGTTCTTCGTACGATGTCATCCGCAACAAATACATCCGTGCCAGCATTCCCAGCCTGCGCGTACCTTTGCGGCAGGTGGCTTCGGTGACTCCGGACCTGGTGCCCGCCCAGCTCTCCCGCCACGGTGGCAGCGACAATTCCATTTCCGTGCAGGCGGACTTGAAAGCCGGCCGATCCAGCCCGGTCGCCATGCGCCGCATCACGCGGTATCTCAAGGAGCTGGACCTGCCGGAGGGCATCCGGATCGAGGCCGGCGGCCTGAGCGAGATGAACGCCGTGCTGATTCCCGCCATGGGGGCCTCCTTCGTGGGGGCGCTGGTGGTCATGTTCATTTTCCTGATGATCAATTTCCGGAAGTTCAATATTCCCGTGCTGACGATGTCTTTGTCCTCGCTCTGTCTGTTCGGCAGTTTCCTGGGCTTGTACATTTTCCGTCTGGATATGGGGATGACGGTGCTGCTGGGCATCATTTCCCTGGTCGGCATCATCGTGCGCAACGGTATCATCATGTTTGAGTATGCGGAGGAGCTGCATTTCAAGGAAGGGTATTCCTACAAGGAAGCCGCCATGCTCGCCGGCTCCCGCCGGATGCGTCCCATCTTCCTGACCTCCTGCACTACGGGCCTGGGCGTGCTTCCGATGATTATCAGCGCCGATGCGTTGTGGATGCCCATGGGCGTAGTGATACTCTTCGGGGTCGTCATCACCCTGCCTTTCACGGTGCTGATCATGCCGGTTTCCTACTGGCGATTATTTGCGAAAAAAGATGAAGTGGAATAAAATTGTCATTCTGGTGTTTTTGCTTTTGCCGTCCCTTTCGCTTTCCGGCCAGGAACTGCATAGATTCACTTTGGACGAATGCAAAGACATCGCCCTGCAGAACAGCCACGAACTGCGCAAGGCCGCGTTGGACTGCAAAGCCGCCAAGGCGCTGGAGGCGGAGGTGGCTTCCCGTTTCTTCCCCAACGCTTCCGTCAGCGGATTTGCCTTCCATGCTTTCAACCCCCTTGTCAGTGTCACTGCCGTGGATCTCATCGGTAACAACGATGTGGGAAATGTCATTCAAGGTATCTGGCAGACCATCGCCGACGAGCAGGGGGGAACGGCCTCCCTGGATTTCCTGAAATACGGGCAGAGTTACGGCGTCACGGCCATCCAGCCGGTTTTTGCCGGCGGGCGCATCGTCAACGGTTTCCTGTACTCCAAACTGGGAACCGAGGCCGCCGCCCTCAAGGCTGAATTGTCCGAACAGCAGGTGCTGGAAGAAGTAGAGCGCAATTATTTCGGCCTCATCGCCCTGATGGAGAAGGAAAAATACCTCAATGCCATGCAGGACCTGCTCGACAGTCTCGAAAAAGTGGCGGATGTGGCTTTCCGCGAGGGAGTCATTGTCAAGGCCGACTACCTGCTGCTCCAAAACAGGAAAATGGAACTGGGCAACGGCCGGGCCAGGCTCAAGTCCGGGCTCCGCCTGATGAAGATGAACCTGCTGGGAAACATCGGATACCACTACAAGGTGATGGATCTGGATGATTATGCTTTCGTCAGTCCCGGCATGGACGGCATTCCGGCTCCCGAAGAGGTGTATGTGGACGAAAACGAGGCGGTCGCGGGCCTGACCGAGACGCGCCTGCTCGATTTGCAGGTGAAGGCCGCACAATTTGAGAAGAAGATCGCCCTGGGCAGTACGCTGCCGCAAATCGGTCTGGGCGTGCGTTATGGTTTCAACCGTTTCTTCGACACCAGGCCCGGCCGATGGAACGGGCTGGTCTTCGCCGCCTTCTCGATACCGCTGACCGACTGGGCCGCCAATTCCTACAAGATGAAAAGGCGGCAGTACGACATCGAAAAAGCGCAATACGACCGCGAGCATCTTTCTGAAATGCTGCTCCTGCGCCAGCGCAAATTCTACTTGGAACTCACCAGCGCGTGGGATGCACTGACGCTGGCCCGTAGCCAGCGGGAATACGGGCACTATCTCTATGACCAGGCCCGGGTCAGTTATGAATCGGGCTGCAGTACGACGACGGATCTTCTCCAGGCCTACGGCAACCTGGCCGAACAGGTGGAACGGGAAACGGTTGCGCTGGGTGATTATCTGACAGCCTTGCAGGTGTATCGCAGCCATCTGCCCAAAAACAACGATTGATATGATGGTCAACAAATACTTTTGTGTCGCAGGCCACCGTTTTG